>CALPRR020000112.1 GCA_943326025.2 Candidatus Kuenenia stuttgartensis
AAAAACATTGACCAACAAATTATCCAGAAATTTTTACTGTAATTGAACATAAGTTTCACAAAGGTAATTTTATTTCGAAGCTTCGATTTGTATTAAACTAAATCTTTTAACAAAAAATTGAATCTTTCTGAAAAAAGAATTAATTTAGAAAATCTAATATTAAGAAATGGTAAAAGAAGCTACTTTTGGAGCAGGATGTTTTTGGTGTATTGAAGCATGTTATAAAGAAGTGAATGGTGTTACTTCAGTTACACCGGGTTATACAGGTGGAAAAACTGAAAATCCAACTTATGAAGAAGTTTGTTCAGGCAATACTGGACATGCTGAAGTAGCAAGAATTGTTTTTGATGATGAATTAATTTCATATGAAGAATTGTTAGAGTTATTTTGGTTTCTTCATGACCCAACACAATTAAATCGTCAAGGTGGAGATATAGGAACACAGTATAGATCTGTTATTTATTATCATGATGATTTGCAAAAAGCAATTTCTGAAAAGTTTAAAAATAAATTACAATTAGAAAAAGTTTGGGAAAACCCTATCGTAACTGAAATTAGTCCAATTAGTAAATTTTATTCAGCAGAAGAATATCATAAAGATTATTTCAATCGAAATCCTCAAAATCAATATTGTACTTTTGTGGTGAAGCCTAAAGTTGAAAAATTTAAAAGCGTATTTTCACAAAGATTGAAAAACTAATTTTTTATATTCCAAAATCTAGGAATGTTACCGACGGAAATTTTATCTAAAAACATATTGATTTCACCATTAAATTGGGGGATGGGCCATGTGGCTAGATGTATTCCGTTGATTGATATGTTTTTAAAACAAAACAACACTGTTTTTATTGCATGTAGTAAAGATCAAAAAGAAATTTTTGAATTTTATTTTAACCAATTGGAAGTTACTTATATTAATCATAATGGTTATCCTTTCAAATTTAGAGGTAAAGGTAGATTTTGGCTAGATATGATAGCTTCCTTTCGTCGTTTATCAAAAAGAAAATCAATTGAATTAAATGAAGTTGAATCTTTAGTAAGTCAAAATAACATTGATTTTGTAATTTCAGATCATCGATATGGATTCTTTACTGAAAAATGCACTTCGATTTTTATGACACATCAATTAAATTTACCTGTAAAAGGTTTATTTAAATTAGTTCAAAAGCTTCATGAAAAAGAATTTCGTAAATTTGATTTCATATGGGTTTTAGATGATGAGGAGTCTACTTTTGCGGGAAATCTTTCTAGACATTCAAATAATATTAATGTTTTATATATAGGGCTTTTATCTAGATTTTCCTTATATCCTAAAAAGACTAAGATTCACCCTATTGTAGTTATTGTTAGTGGTCCAGAGCCATATGCTGAGCATTTTTTTAGAGAACAATTAAGTCTTGCAATTAATAGAAAAATGGAAACAATAATAATTTCTCCCAAAATATATCTAAACAATATAAATAATTCTAAAATCAAAGTATTTTGCTCTGAAAATTGGTTAGATAAAGATGAGGTTATAATGAGGGCAAAAAAGATTATTTCGCGATCTGGTTATTCAACAATCATGGATGTTTTGATATTAAAATCTGATTTTGAATTTGTCCCAACTAAAGGTCAAGCTGAACAAATTTATTTGAGTGAATTGTATCATAATTAATTTCCACAAATTGTTGATAATTTTATTTTTTCAATAATGTAAACAAATTAAATATTTAGTCAATTAATAAGAATACTCATAATTTCTAAAGAACTTTCGTTTAAAATTTACTTAATTTATAATTAAATCTTTTATTGATTGTTAATAATTGATTATTAGTTAAATAATCGTTGTGTAATATTACGTATATTAAGTTGATTGTTTTTTTAGGAGACAACCTCGTTAGAATGATTTCGTTATATTTATAGTTGTTAAATCATTTTTTACATGAGAAGGCTATTCACGATATTATTCATATTGTTTGCATCGGTATATTCTATCGCACAATCATGGGATATGACAGCGAATCAAACGATTACAATAAATTCTTGTTCAGGTACGATATATGATGCAGGGGGAGTTGGTGGTAATTACTCTAATAGTGAAGCTTCATCTGTAATATTAAATTCAGGCAATCCTTCTTTAGGTGCTTCTATTACTTTTACAAGTTTTAATCTACAGGCAAATTTTGATTATTTATATATATATGCTGGTTCTGGAAATACCGGAGCTCTTCTAGCAACATTAACCGGTAACGGAATCCCTTCACCTGCAACTTATACTTCCACTAACGCAACATTAACGTTATATTTTGTTTCAAGTAATTCGGTTACTCGTCCGGGTTTTGAAGCGACAATTTCTTGTACCTCCATTCCTTTATGTAATGATGGAATACAAAATGGTGCTGAAACTGGAATTGATTGTGGTGGTTGTACTTCATGTCCTCCATGCTTTAGTATTCCTCAAGTAGCAGATGCAACATCTAGTGCTACTGCTGATGATTATCTGTTACCTTGTGTTGGAGGGACTGTCAATTTAACTGCGGTTGGACAAAATTCAATACCATTACTTTCAACTACTTTTAATGATTCTACTCCTGGTTTAGGTTGGAATTTTGTTGGTTCAGGTATGTTTGATAATCCTTGTGGTCCTTCACCAAATGGAACACCACATATTTGGTTTGGTAATACGTCTCCTCATCCTAGAACACTCACAACAAACGAAATGAATTTACCATGTGGAGGTAGAATTTGCTTTGATTTGAAATTCTCAGAACAAGGAGGTGCTGGGTCTTGTGAGGGTCCTGATTTAGATAACGAAGGAGTTGCGTTGATGTATTCAGTAGATTGTGGTTCAACTTTTGCTCCAATAGCATATTTTAAATCTGATGGTACTATTCAACCTTATAACACTATGACGCCTGGTAATTCTGTTTTTGGTCCAACAGCTTTTACAGATTGGCATAACTACTGTTTTGACTTGCCTCCTGATGCTTTTTCTGATCATACAATAATTAGATGGCACCAAGAAGAAACTTCAGGTGCTGGATTTGATCACTGGGGATTGGATGAAATTAATGTTACAGCTACAAATTGTACTCCTTATTATTTTGATTGGGCTCATATACCAGGTTATCCAGATTCTGCAAATGTCTCTGCAACGATTACTCAAACAACTACTTTTGACGTAATTTATACGAATGGAATTAATGATACTATTCCTTCTCAAATTACAGTTTTTGTTGATACGATTTTTAATTCTATCATAACAACAGTTAAAGAGTCTTGCATGACTTATACAGATGGAACGGCAATTTTTAAAGGGCAAGGTAGTGTTGGTCCATATACGTTTACACTTGATGGACCAAATGGTTTTCATCAAGTATACGTTGGAGATTCAATAGCTACTGCAACTAATCTTCCTGCAGGTAATTTTACACTAACCACTTCTACCACAAATATTTGTTCTATAGTTGATACTTTGTCTATTCAAGAGGGATTTCCTATTCCTAATGTTACATTAGGACCAATTTCAACTCATTTGTGTTTTGGCGATGGACCTGTAACGATTACTTCTAATGTAAGTGATGGACTACCAGGTTATACATACAGTTGGAGTAATGGAAATACAACACCGCAAATCACTGTAGGAGCAGGGAATTATTCACTTACTGTTACAGATCAAAGAGGTTGTAGTGGTCCAGTTCAAACGGCCGTTGTACTTCAAGATATGTCTCCGATAAATGCAAATGCAGGACCTAATTTGAGTTTTTGTAAAATGAATAATGGTCCAGTTAGTATAATTGGCTCAATTCAAATTGCTTCTGGAGGAATTTGGTCAGGTGGAAATGGAACTTATTCTCCCTCAAATACGTCGTTAAATCTTAATTATACTCCTACTGCAGCAGAACGTAATCAGGGGTTTGTAGATTTAACTTTATCTTCTACGGGTAATCATAACTGTCCCCCAGATTCAGATACAATGAGAATTACATTTTTCACTTTTGCTGAAACAATATCATTTTCAAAGATAAATAGTAAGTGTTCAGGAGCAAATAGTGGTTCGGCAATTGTAACTTCGGTTGGCGCTTATAGTCCGTCTACTTATTCATGGGATAATGCAGTTGCTACAGGCTTAAATACAAGAAATAATTTATCACCTGGAAATCATACTGTCAGAATTATTAATTCTATGGGATGTGATACAACTTTGAATTTCACGATTACTGAACCAGCTTTACTTACAATGACAATGACTCCATTAAATGCTCATTTGTGTTTTGGAGATCCAAATATAACAATAACATCTTCTGTTTTAGGAGGAACTGCACCTTATATTTATTCTTGGAATACAGGTCAATCTACACCTAATTTAACAGCAGGTGTTGGAACTCATATTTTAAGTGTAACTGACCAAAATGCTTGTGGTCCTGTTGTTAGAACATCCATATTTACTCAAGATTTATTACCCATTGCAGTTAATGCAGGGAATGATATTAATGTTTGTAGAGAAAATCCTGGTACTGTAAATCTTATCGGAACGGTCCAAACAGCTTCAGGAGGAAGGTGGACAGGAGCATCTGGAATTTTTTCACCATCAGTTAATTCTTTAAATGTAAATTATACTCCAACTGTTAACGAAGTTGCTCAAGGTCATTTAGATTTAACATTAATTTCTACAGGTAATAATAATTGCCCAGCAATGAGTGATGTAATGCGAATTAACTTTTTGAGCTTTGTAGAAAATATTAACTTAACACTAACAAATGTGACCTGCTTTGGTTATAATAATGGTCAAGCAAATGTCGTTACTACTGGCCTATACAGTCCATCTACTTTTTCTTGGGATAATGGTCCCGTTTCGGCTACAAATTCAATTTCAAATTTAGCTCCAGGTATACATTCCGTGAAAATAATAAATTCAATGGGATGTGATACGACTCTAACTTATACTATAACTCAACCATTAGCCTTAAGTTTATCTGTAACTCCACCATTAACTCATTTATGTTTTGGAGATGGACCAATTACACTTACTTCTTCTGTTTCAGGAGGATCTTTACCATATTCTTACACATGGAGCAATGGTCAAAATACACCTAATGTAATAGTAGGGTCAGGAAATTATACTTTAACTGTTACCGATCAATTTAATTGTCCATCTGTATCTCAATCAGCGATTATTAATCAAGATGCATTGCCAATATTAGCAGATGCTGGAAGCGATGTAAGGGTTTGCCGTCAAAATCCTGGAATAATTCATTTGGTTGGAACTGTTCAAACAGCAACAGGAGGAGTTTGGTCTGGCGGGAATGGAACGTACACACCTTCTAATTCATCATTAAATTTATTTTATACTCCAACAATTACAGAAGTATCTCAAGGTTTTGTAGATTTAATACTTACAACAACAGGTAATAATAACTGTTTGGCAAATTCGGATATCGTTCGAATTTCATTTTTAAGTTTTTCAGAAAGTATTACAATAAATACTTCGCCCATAACTTGTTTTGGAGCGAATAATGGAATAGCAAACGTTTCAACTTCTGGCTCTTTCAGTCCAGCTAATTATTCATGGGATAATGGAGCAGTTGTTACTAGTGGAAGCAAAAACAACCTTACTCCAGGTTCTCATCAACTTCGAATAATTAATACAATGGGATGTGATACGACGATTAATTTTTTTATTGTTGAGCCACCTCAACTTTCAATGAATATTTCACCCGTTTCAGCTCATTTATGTTTTGGAGATGGTCCAATTCAAATAACTTCTTCAGTTTTAGGCGGTGTGGCTCCATATTCGTATTCATGGAACACTGGAGCAACGACTAATAATTTAACAGCTGGTCCTGGCACATATGTTTTAACCGTTAGAGATCATAATAATTGTGGGCCAATTTCAAAGACATCTATTATTACACAAGATATACTTCCTATAATGTGTAATGCAGGTTTTGATAAAAATGTTTGTCGCCAAAATCCTGGAACAATAGCAATTCAAGGTATTGTCCAAACAGCAACAGGTGGGATTTGGTCTGGTGGTAATGGTACTTATAATCCATCAAATACTTCATTAAATTTAAATTATACACCAACACCTTCGGAAGTAGGACAAGGTTTTTTAGATTTAACATTAATTACCACAGGGAATAATAATTGTTTGGCGGATACAGATGTTGTCAGAATTAATTTTTTAAGTTTTGCAGAAAACATTATTTTAAATACAACTAATGTTACTTGCAAAGGTTATAATAATGGACGTGCGACTGTAACAACAAGTGGTGCTTATAGCCCTTCTAGATTTTCTTGGGATAATACAGTGCCTACTTTTAATAATTCTCAATTGAGTTTATCACCAGGTATGCATCAAGTTAGAATAATAAATTCAATGGGTTGTGATACTACACTATTTTTTACAATTACAGAGCCAAATCAATTGGTTGCGAACATAGTTAATACTACCGAAAATTTATGTTACGGTAATCAAAATGGAACAGCTTTAATTTCTGTGAATGGTGGAGTGGCACCTTATTCATTTTCTTGGAATACAAATCCAGTACAAACAAATGCTCAAGCTATAGGTCTTGCAGGCGGTACATATATTTGCTCAGTTTTAGATATCTATAATTGTCAAACAAATATTTCAGTAACAATTACTGAGCCACCTGTAATTCAATTATCATTAAATTCTATAAATCCTAGTTGTGCTGGTTTTTCAAATGGAGCATTAGCTAGTATTACGAGTGGTGGAATTTTACCTTATCAATATTTATGGTCTAATGGAGCAACTTCGTCATCTATTATAAATTTAGTTCATGGTAATTATTCTTTAACTGTTAGAGATGCAAAAGGTTGTATCGCTCAAAGTAGCTTAGCTGTAATAGATCCTCCACAATTAATCGCAAATATTACAAATGATACAATAATTTGTCCAAATTCATCACTTCAATTAAGTGTATCAGCATTTGGAGGAACAGGTCTCTATTCTTATATTTGGAATCCTGGTGGAATGCAATCACAGAGTGTAACTGTATCACCATTATCAAATCAGATTTATACTTGTATCGTTCGTGATGCTAATAACTGTTCTGTTAATTTATCTTCACATGTAAATATCAAAACATTTGATAATTTAGATTTAATTGCATCTGTTAATTCAAATGAAGTTTGTTTAGATGACACTGTATTTTTATCAGCTCAATATTTAGGTTCAGATCCAAGTGTTAATATAAGTTGGGTTTTTTGTCCAACTTGTTCAACAGATTACCCAATACTACAAGTTCCAATTTCTGATACTTATTATGTTCTAGAAGCTACAGATAATTGCGGAATAGTTATTAGAGACTCTGTATTTGTATCCGTTTTACCTTCGCCAAATGTCTTGATTTTACCATTGTTTGATAGTATTTGTCCAGGTCAAATGGTTTCATTTAAAAGTGTAGGTGATAATTCCCCTAATTGGGCTTACAGTTGGGATTTTGGAGATAGCACCTTTTCTAGTGGAATGAACCCCACCCATATTTATTACGAAAGCGGGACTTATCCAGTTTTTTTGTCAATTATTGATGGAAATGGTTGTCACGCTAAAAATCAAAATCAAAGTACAGTAGTCGTTTATCCAAAAGCTAATGCAGATTTTTTAATTTCATCATATTCTGAAGATTTAATAAATCCAGTGTTTACATTTGAAAATCATTCATCAGATGCGACATCCTATAATTGGATTTTTGGAGATGGATTAACAAGTCAAGATTTTAATCCAACACATGAGTATTCAAAATATGGTATTTATGAAATAATTTTAGAAGCAAATAATTCCTTTGGATGCATTGATACAGCAAAACAATTTGTCACTGTCACAGCCTCTTATGCTTTGTATGCACCTAATGCTTTTACGTTGAATGATGATAATATTAATGAATTATTTTTATTAAAAGGATATGGTATTAAAGATCGTAATTTTACGCTGTTAATCTATAATAGATGGGGAGAAGTGGTTCATGAATCAAAATCAATAAATGAACCTTGGAACGGTACACGAGA
>CALPRR020000113.1 GCA_943326025.2 Candidatus Kuenenia stuttgartensis
GGATATTTCCCACATAACGAAAGACAAATCAAACGTTACAAAACAAAAAAGCCTTGAGAAATCCCAAGGCTTTAAAATATTAATATTTTTTGATTACTCTACCGTAACTGATTTCGCTAAATTTCTAGGTTGATCAACATTACAACCTCTCATTACTGCAATATGATATGACAATAATTGTAAAGGAATAGTAGCTAACAATGGAACTAAATGCTCATCTGTTTCCGGAATTTCAATAACATGATCGGCTAAATCTTTCACATCAACATCTCCTTCAGTAACAATTGCAATGATTTTTCCTTTTCTTGCTTTTACTTCTTGAATGTTACTCACTACTTTTTCATAAGATGTCCCTTTCGTCGCAATAACAAAAACAGGCATTTCTTCATCAATTAAAGCAATTGGCCCGTGTTTCATCTCAGCTGCTGGATAACCTTCAGCATGGATATATGAAATCTCTTTTAATTTCAATGCTCCTTCTAATGCAACAGGGAAAGAACTTCCTCTTCCTAAATATAACGCATTTGTAGAATCTTTATAAACTGCTGCAATACTTTCAATTAAATCATTTTTAGCTAAAATCTGTTTTACTTTTTCAGGAATAGCCTCTAATTCAGTTAATAAAGTATGGAAATGTGATTCACTGATTGTTCCTTTTTTATGCGCTAAAGAAAGTGCCATTAACGTTAATACAGTTACTTGAGCAGTAAATGCTTTTGTAGAAGCAACACCTATTTCTGGACCTGCATGAGTGTATGAACCAGCATCAGTGATACGAGAAATTGATGAACCAACAACGTTACAAATACCTAAAATTGTTGCGCCTTTTGATTTCGCTAATTCAAGTGCAGCTAATGTATCAGCTGTTTCACCTGATTGAGATACAGCAATCACTACATCTTTTTCAGAAATAATAGGATTTCTATATCTGAATTCACTTGCATATTCAACCTCAACGTTGATTCTAGCTAAATCCTCAAATAAATATTCACCTACTAAACAAGCATGCCAAGAAGTACCACAAGCAATCATCACAATTCGATCAGCATTTGCCATCTTTTGTTCAAATTCTTTGATTCCTCCTAAAGAAACTCTTCCGGTAACTGAATCCAAACGACCTCTGAAACAATCTGTAATAGATCTAGGCTGTTCGTAAATTTCTTTCAACATAAAATGCTCGTATCCACCTTTCTCCAAAGCTTCTAATTGCATTTCTAATTGTTGAATATATGGCGTTTTCTCTTGATTTTTAATATTTACAATACGTAAACCTTCTTTTAAATCAACAACAGCAATTTCTTCATCTTCAAGGTAAACAACTCTTTTTGTGTACTCAATAATTGGAGTTGCATCAGATGCTAAAAAGAAATCTCCATCATTTCCAATACCAACTACCAATGGACTACTTTTTCTAGCAGCAACCAATTGATTTGGATTTTCTTTAGAAATAACAACAATTGCATAAGCTCCGATAACACTGTGAAGCGCTAAACGAACCGCTTCTTCTAATGAAACAGCTTCCTTTTTTTGAATATCGTCAATTAAATGAACTAAAACTTCTGTATCTGTTTCACTTTGGAAAACATAACCTCTTGAAGTTAATTCCTCTCTTAATGAACTGTAATTTTCAATAATTCCATTGTGAATCAAAGCGATTTTACCATCCATTGAGAAATGAGGATGCGCATTAATATCATTTGGTAAACCATGAGTTGCCCATCGTGTGTGACCAATTCCTGCGTGACCTTTGATATTTTTATCAGCAGCATATTCTTCTAAATTAGAAACTTTACCCTGACGTTTGTATAAATTCAATTCAGAACCATCTAATAAAGCGATACCTGAACTATCATAACCTCTATATTCTAATCTCTTTAATCCTTTAATAACAATAGGATAAGCTTCTTTCTTTCCAATGTAAGCAACAATTCCACACATAATCTTTGGGTTTTAGAACTCTGTATACTTGAGTGTTAATTTTGGTTTTTTCTTATTAAGTGAATTTGGTCCATTAAAAACAATTCGATCAACTGATTGATCAAAATAGTCAGGGAACACATAAATTCCTGTATTATCAATAAGGCCAGATACTACTGATTGAGCGTAAACGCGCAAATCAATAATAAATGCTTTTCGACTTATATCATAATAACCGTTTGTAGTATAATTCACTTTACTATTTGAAGTAAATGAATAGTCACGTTGAACTCTTACATAATTTCCTATTCCATATTTATATCCATCTTGATATTCAACTGGAATTTCTAATTCGGCTCTATGTATAATTGTGTTTTTAGGAAGATTTGAAATTCCAGGCATTTCAATCTTCGCTTTAATTTCATTTGCTTGAGCATAATACTCTTTCATTCCATTACTTTTTGTATCAAGTGCTTCTTGAACATCATTAGAAATGGAACGTTGAATATTTAATTTATTGAAATCAACACATTCAGAATTTATTAAAAAATCAAATCGCTTTTTAACCGAAGCTTGCTTATAATATATTGTCAATTTTGACAATGCTGTTTTCGTATCTATATAAAATACTGCACCTGTTCCTGGAGCTTGATATCCATTTGCTGTTTTGATATATAATCCTTTAAAGTAAGATAAAAAAGCCGTCTGAGATTCAAAATCTGATGCATTAGATTGAGAATGTTGCATTAAATCCATTGCTACTGTTGGATCTAAATGAACTCTTATTTGTGCAGGAACTTTTGTTGTATCAATAATAGTATTGCTAATCAAATCAGGTTTAAATGTTTCCGTTCCTGGTACAACCAAATTATTAGAAGAATTATAACCTTTGTTTGAAAAAGTGTAATAAATCGAGTCTGCATGTAAATCATCAGTTAATTGATAAACTTCGATTTTTTGATTTGTCAAATCTCCGTAATATGCTGAAGTTCCAGCATATTGAAGTCCAAGAACAAATGAGTCGATAACTACAGAGTTTAGATCCCCAAAATTTGGACTTAATCCAGATAATCTTAATTGTGTAAAGAAACCAGCATCAACAGTTCCAAATACAGGGTCATTGTAAGAACCTAAAAAATTATAATAAGTATCTCCACTTTCAACTGAATCTGAAAACACTGAAGAAGTAGTTAATTTAAATGTATCTATTCCACCTGAAATTAAATATTCATCAGCGTTAATTGAATCTTTCCCTATTTTAGTTTGATGTTTCTTACAAGCAACTAAAACAAGTAGTATAAACAAAAAAGTAGCGGAAAGAGATAAAACTTTCC
This sequence comes from Candidatus Kuenenia stuttgartensis, assembly GCA_943326025.2. Taxonomy (GTDB): domain Bacteria; phylum Bacteroidota; class Bacteroidia; order Flavobacteriales_D; family Crocinitomicaceae; genus CAIUKX01. The sequence continues at coordinate 3,252 of CALPRR020000113.1, forward strand.
GCCACTTTACAGATTTTAAAAATATCATTTTATATAAGAACAACTTCTTCAATAACTTTATCAAAAAATTCAGACATTACTTTGTTTTGATTCTCTTCTGGAACATAATCTTGTTTTAAACAAGTTGCTTCATCAAAAATCGTTCTCAATTCTGGACTTAAATCCTCACTACTAACGTTTACACCATCAGAATATTGCAACATCACATTAACAATATTTTCATAGCTTGTATCTTTTAGTTTATCAATGATTTCATCTTCGAATCCATCAAATTTAAGTTTCTCTCCTAAACGAGCATCCCAATTTTTGTTAAACTTTTCGTTGTATAAACTATATACCACTTTTGTATCAGCAAAATGCGGATCTTTAGCATATAATTTTTTCAGGTAAATCGGCATCAATAAAGTCATCCATCCATGACAATGAATCACATCTGGCTGCCAACCTAATTTTTTAACTGTTTCCAAAACACCTCTACAAAAGAAAATACAACGCTCATCATTATCAGCAAAGTCATTTCCATTATCATCAGTTACAGTTCCTTTTCTTTTAAAATATTCATCATTATCGATGAAATAAATCTGCATTCTAGCTGCAGAAATTGAAGCAACTTTAATAATCAATGGATGATCTGTGTCATCTATGATTAAATTCATTCCAGATAATCTAATTACCTCATGTAATTGATGACGTCTTTCGTTTATAGCACCGTATTTTGGAGTAAATACACGTATTTCTTTACCTGCCTCTTGAATACCTTGAGGTAGTCTTCTAGCTGTCGAAGCAACATCAGACTTTGGAAGGAAAGGTGTAATTTCCTGTGACATAAAAAGGATTCTCTTTTTTTCCATTAACGAAAAGTAGATTGGTAAAACAGCACAAATTTACAAAAAAAAAGCGGAACATCAATAAAAAGAAATAGTTTTGTTGTTTGAAACATTAATTTAAAGATACGATTGTGAAGGTTTATAATACAATTGATACATTACAAAACCATATTTCAAATGCGAAATTAGAAGGCAAAACGATAGGCTTTGTTCCTTCGATGGGGGCATTGCATCCAGGACATATTTCGTTGGTCCAACAAGCTAAAAAAGTTTGCGATTTCGTTATTGTAAGTATCTATGTGAACCCAACACAATTCAACAATCCTGATGATTTGTTAAAATATCCCAGAACGCTAGAATCAGATCTTGAACTATTATCGAAAAGTGAATGTGATATTGTATTCGCTCCATCAAATGATGAAATTTATCCAGCCGATTTAACTAAAATTACGTTGGATTTAGGTACACTTAATGGTGTAATGGAAGACGCTTTAAGACCTGGGCATTTCAATGGCGTTGTAAATGTAGTTTACCGTTTATTCGATATTGTTAAGCCTTCAAAAGCATTTTTTGGATTAAAAGATTTCCAACAAGTTGCCGTGATAAAATACATGACAAATCATTTTAAATTACCAATAGAAATTATTCCTTGTCCAACCATTCGAGAATCCTCTGGATTGGCTATGAGTAGCAGGAATTTAAGACTTAATGACCAACAAAAAGAAACTGCTTTAATCATTTTTAAAACGTTGAATTTGGCTAAAGAATTAGCTCAAAATTTAACACCGAATGAAGTAAAGGCAAAAACAATTGAATTCTTTCAAACTGGTGAATTATCGATTGAATACATTGAAATCGTTCATCCTTTAACACTTGTTTCATTGACAGATAAATGGATTGAAGGTGCAACAATGTGCATTGCAGCATTTTGCGGGGAAGTTAGATTAATCGATAATAAACAAATATTTTAATCTCGATTTTATAAATTAAAGTGATTACTAGTTTAAACGATAAGAACAAGGATTTTTTTCAAATGGTATTTGAAGTTGTAAAACTAATACCCTCAGGAAGAGCTACTTCGTATGGTGCTATTGCTAATTATTTAGGTGCTAAAAGTGGTAGTCGAATGGTCGGTTGGGCAATGAATTCAGCACATTCAAATCCTGAAATCCCAGCTCACCGTGTTGTAAATAGAAATGGTTTATTGACTGGAAAAATGCATTTTAATTCGCCATCATTAATGCAAGAATTACTTGAAAAAGAAGGCATTAAAGTAGTTGATGACAAAATAGAAAACTTCTCTTTAATCTTTTGGAATCCTTCAGTAGAATTATTATAAATTATTGAAAAATTACATCTCCGAAAATTTATGCTTGAAGCTTGATTTGCAAACTCTTGTAATAGAATATCTTTGTTACCGATATTAAGATTTTGAAGAATAATATTGAATTTTTTCTTTAAATAAACCGCTATTTCTAATCGCTCATCGAACTCTAATTTACAAGAAGTAATAATGTTAATAAACTAAATAACAATAACTTCACGTTCACAAAATTATTTAATCAATAATTGATATCTAAATTTAATATTTATTCAGAACAGATTTTTGTTCATTTAAAAACTAAAAAAATCATTTTAAAATATTTTCGACCAAATTCAGAAGAAAGATTGTAAATTCGTTCTATGATATTTGTTACAGGAGGTACTGGATTATTAGGAAGTCATTTGTTATTTCAATTGACTAATTCTGATGTTAAGATCAAAGCAATTTACCGTGAAAACGAAAAAATTGAGACTGTTGTAAAATTATTTAAATTTTATGATCCTATTAATTTTAATATAAGATTCAAAAAAATCACATGGGTAAAATGTGATATTTTGAATATTCTTTCATTAGAAGAAGAATTAAAATCTTGTCAAACTGTTTATCATTGTGCAGCATTAGTATCATTTTATCGTAAAGATTTTTATCAATTAATGAAAGTTAATCGAGAAGGCACTGCAAATATTGTTAATGCTTGCTTAAATAATAACATTTCAAAGATTTGTTATGTAAGTTCAACAGCTGCTATTGGAAATAATGACGATATAGTTACCGAAAAAACCAAGTGGAAAAAATCACCTTATACCAGTGGCTATTCAATTTCAAAATATTCAGCAGAAAAAGAAATCTGGAGAGGTGTTGAAGAAGGATTAAATGCAGTTATAGTTAATCCTTGTCTATTAATTGGTGCAGGTGATTGGAATGAAAGTTCAATGACTATTTTTAAAACAATTGACAATGGTCTGAAATTTTATACTTCTGGAGCAAATGCATTCGTTGATGCTCGAGATGTTGCTGAAATTATGGAGAAATTGATGAATAGCGATATTTCAAATGAACGCTTCCTCTGCATTGGAGAAAATAGCTCATTCATAAATATGCTTTCTATTGTCGCTCAAAAATTGAACAAAAAGGCGCCTTCAATTAAAGTTTCTAAATTATTAATGAAAATAAGTTGGATAATTTCTGGTATTATTTCAAAACTTATTGGTAAAAAACCTGTCATCACAAAAGAAACTGCTAATAGTGCTTTCTCAACAACAATATATGATGCTTCAAAAGTGAAAAAGAGCTTAAATTTTCAGTTTATTTCACTTGAAGACTCTATCGAAAATGCTGTAAAAGGAAGATTATAAAATTTAATTTTATAATCTTACCTTAATAATGAAACGTGTCCTGTTTTTGTATATGACCTATAAGTTGTTTTTTCCTTGAATTCAATTTTCCAAACATAAACATCATCTTGACAAATTTTTCCATCAACACCATAACTGCCTGACCAACCTTTAGTAGCATCATGTGTTTCAAAAATCAATTCACCCCATCTATTAAAAATATACATAACGAAATCTTCTGGTATAAATCCTCCAGAGAAAACAGGCGTAAAATATGGATTTGCATTATCTTCATCAGGAGTAAATGCATTTGGTACGTAGAATATTAATTCATCTGTTATTTCAATAGTTTTTGTTATTGTATCTGGACAATTATGAATATTATTAGCAATTAAAGTTATAAAATAAGTATCAATCGAAGTAGGGAAGGTATGATTCAAATCTTCCGTTGTTGCATCAAAACCATCACTTAAAGACCAAGAATAAAGTGATGCATTTGATGATGTATTGGTAAAATAAAATGTAGGATTTACAATTGAAGAAGTTGCCTTATCTGCACTAAAATCAGCTTTAGCATAGGCATATGCACAAATCATATCTATTTGTTGATTTGAACTTGAACAACCATTATTCGTTGATGTTAATTTAATATCAAAACAATCATCTGTTTGAAAAGTGTGGGTTATCGTTTGTAAATTTTGATTCAGATTCACAACTGTTCCATCACCAAAATCCCAACTTGCACTCTGCCCAACTGGAATAGAATTATTTGTAAATGTAACTGTTATTGGTAAACAACCGCTTTTTAAATCTGAAGTAAAAGTAACAGCTGGTGAAGTATTGATTGTAACTACAAAACTATTTTCATCTGTACAATTTGGTGTTGTGCCCGTTTGAGCGTAAACATAAATCGTTTGTGTGCTTGTGATTGATGCCCCTGCACTTAAAGCTGTGCCCGTTCCGCCTGAACCTGTGAAGTAGTTTCCTACTGTTAAGGCTGGTAAAGTATAACTATCACATGCTGTTACATTACTTGGTGAATCAGCTGTTGGGGTTCTATTGATTGTAACTACAAAACTATTTTCATCTGTACAATTTGGTGTTGTACCCGTTTGAGCGTAAACATAAATCGTTTGTGTGCTTGTGATTGATGCCCCTGCACTTAAAGCTGTGCCCGTTCCGCCTGAACCTGTGAA
>CALPRR020000114.1 GCA_943326025.2 Candidatus Kuenenia stuttgartensis
AGTAGTAATATCCTTGTTGGTAATGAAAAGTACCTTTGAATTGTAAATTTTGAATAGGTTTAGTGATTAATACTTGAGCTCTTGCGGGATTAACATCTTCATCTGGTAAAAATTGTTTCGCAAAACCATTGGTGCAAATGCAAATTTTAGAAGCTTTTATTTCGCCTATTGAAGTATGAATAATAGACGTTGTGTCCGAAGAGTTAATGGAAAGAGCTTCAATTCCAAATAAACAATGAATTCCATTTTCAATAACTAATTGGTGGAATTTGTGAATCATTCGTCCACTATTAATTTGACCTTCTAATCGATTGTAAAAACTAGATTCTACTTTATTAAATCCAAATTTTTCTTCAATATTTTTATCGACAGAGTAAACATTTTTCTCATTTGTTATACCCTGAATTTTTTCGTTCAGATAACCTAGTTTTTCAAAGGTTTCTTTATAGATTGTTCGTTCTTTTTCAGTTATTAAATCCCAAGAACCATTGATTTGTAAATCTAGATTTTTACTTCCTATAATTGATTGTAAATTTTGCAAGCCTTGCCAACGCATTTCAACTGTTTTCCACACATCTTCTTCAGGAATATGTGATAAATCGTCAACTAGTTCTGTTGCGCTTCCAAAGCATGAAAAACCAGCATTTTTAGAACTTGCCCCAGTAGGTAAGAATCCTCTTTCAATAATTAGAATCTTTGCTTTAGGATGCTTTTTTTTAATTTCTAAACTAGTACTAAATCCAACAATTCCAGCTCCTATGATTAAGTAATCAACATTGTTGAAGTAAGTATCTTTTTCCCAGTAACTTAAATCGTTAATTTTTAGCATAGTTCTTGCGTGTTATAAATGAAAAACTTTAGAAGTTTTTTACGATATTTGTTTTTTATTAAAAATAATTAAACCAAAACTGTATCTAGTTGTACAGATTTACGTTTATACCAAAGATATGAAATTATTTATACTAATAATGAGTTTGTTTGTTGGTGTTCTGAGTTTTGCTCAGGATAACATTATTTACAAATTTTCAGGAATAATCACAAATACAGACTTAGGTAAAAAAGAAGCGGGAGTTACTGTTTCACTTATGAAAGATGGAAAGCAATTGGCTTCAGGTGTGTCTGGTTCAAATGGTAAATATGGATTTAATTACACTGGACCAATTGGACTTAAATTTGTAATTGTATACTCAAAGGCTGGTTTAGTTAATAAACGATTGAGTTTTGATGGTTCAAAAATGAATATTGAGGATGTTTTAGCGGGGAGTGAAGTTCAATTTCCTGGTGATGTAAGTATGTTTGCAGAAAGACCTGGAGTAGATTTTTCATTTTTAAATACTGAACCCTACGTTATACTTTCATGGGATCCAAATCAAATGGGGGTTGTTCCTGACATGGCAGCTTTAAACAAAATGAAAAAGAAAGTTGATGATCTTTTAGCAAAAGCACCAGCAGCTCCAAATGAAGATGATGCTAAATTTACTGAAGCAGTTAAAGCTGGAGATGCATTGTTTGGACAAAAAAAATACCAAGAAGCGATTGTTAAATTTGAATTAGCAAATGGAATTAAACCAAAAGAAAAATATCCAACGGATAAGATTTTAGAATGTGAAAAATTGCTTTCAGCCGAGAAAAAAGAACAATTGGCTGCTCAACAAGCTGATCAAGAATATACTAATTTGGTCAAAGCAGCAGATAATTTAAGGGATCAAAAAAAATATGATGATGCGATTGCAAAATACAACGAAGCAATCAAAAAGAAAAGTTCAGATCCTTATCCAAGTCAACAGATTGCTGCAGTTAATAAGTTAAAAGAAGAGGAAAAGAATAAAGCAGCTCAAGAAGCTAAAATTAAAGAATTAGTTGCAGCTGGAGATAAATCTGCAACAGCTTCAAAATTTGATGAAGCCAAGACAAAATATGAAGAAGCTTTAGCTTTAAAGCAAGATCCTTTGGTTAAAACGAAATTGGATGGTGTGAATGCTAAATTAGCTGAAGCAAAGGCGAAAGATCAAGCGAAAGCTAAATATGAAGGATTGATTTCTGAAGCGAATAGTTTACAGTCAGGAGGAAAACTACCAGAAGCAAAAGCTAAATTTCAAGAGGCAGGAAAATTAGATCCAACACAAACGGTACCTCCAGCAAAAATTAAAGAAATTGATGATTTAATAACGAAAAGTGCAGCCGATAAACAAAAAGTAGATAAATACAATGCAGCAATTGCATCAGCTGAGCAATTAAAAACTGCAGGGAAATTAAAAGAATCAAAAACTAAATTTCAAGAGGCAGGTACAATTGATCCTACTCAATCAACGCCTAAACAAAAGATTACTGAAATTGATAATTTATTAGCGGGAGAAACAGCTGCAGCTGAGAAAAAAGCTAAAATTGATAAGTTAATAACTGAAGGTGCAGCTTTATTAATTAAAAATGATCTTGATAATTCTAAATTAAAGTTTGATGAAGTTTTGAAGTTAGACGCTACAAATGCTGTTGCTCAAGCAAAAATTACAGAAATTAATACAAAGCAAAATGCATTAAAAGGTCAAGCTGAAAAAGACAAACAATTTGACTTATTGAAAACGGAAGGTTTTAAGCTAGCTACCGAAAAAAAATGGTCAGAGGCTAAAACTAAATTAATAGAAGCAAACTCGCTTAAAGTTGACCCTTCTGTTACAGCTAAATTAAAAGAAATAGATGCTACTTTAGCAGCTGACAAACTAAAAACGGATAAGTATAATGCTATCATTACTGCAGCTGAACAATTACAAACTTCAGGGAAATTAAAAGAGGCAAAAGCGAAATATCAAGAGGCAAGTACTCTTGATCCAACTCAAAATTTACCAAAACAGAAGATTACAGAAATTGATAATTTGTTGGCTGGTGATGCTGCTGCAGCAGATAAAAAAGCAAAGGTTGACAAGTTAATTGCTGATGGAACAGCTTTGTTAACTAAGAATGATTTGGTTAATTCTAAATTAAAATTTGATGAAGTACTGAAATTGGATGCATCTAATACATTGGCTCAAACGAAAATCAACGAAATAAATAACAAACAAAATGCTTTGAAAGGTCAAGCTGAAAAAGATAAGCAATTTGATTTATTGAAAACAGAAGGTTTTAAATTAGCGACTGAGAAAAAATGGTCAGAAGCCAAAACTAAATTAGAAGAAGCAAATACTATAAAAATTGATCCAACAGTTTCCACTAAATTAAAAGAAATAGATGCCGCAATCAAAGCGAATGATTCACAATTACAGTTAGAAAAAGATTATACTAAATTAATTGCTGATGCTGATGCATTAGTAAATTCTAAAAATTATGACGGAGCAATTTTAAAATACAAAGAAGCTCAATCAAAAAAGCCGACAGAAAATTTACCAAAAACAAAAATTGCTGAAATTGAAGCTATAAAGAAAAACTCATCAAATCAAGCACAGATAGATTCTAAGTACAAAACTTTGATTGCTGAAGGGGATAAATTTGTTGTAGGTAAAAATTACGTTGAAGCGATTAAGAAGTTTAATGAAGCACTTGTTTTAAAACCATCAGAAAAAGAGCCTGTTGACAAAGCCAAAGCTGCTGAAGAATTAGCTAAAAATCAAGGTTCTGAAGAAAAGAAAAATTATGAAAAGATTTTTGATGTAGTAGAAAAAGCAATTTTAGATAAAGACTTTCAAAAGGCAAAAGACTTAATTGAGCGTGCTAAAAGTTTTAACAAACAATTAAATATTGTTCCGAATGATAAACGACCTGATGACTTACTAGCAAAAATAAATAGTTTAGAATTAGCTGATAAACAATATAAAGAAAAAATAGTCATAGCTGAAACAGCAGAAAAGGCTAAAGATTACAAAAAAGCAATTCAAGCATATGAAGCTGCAAAAATAATTAAACCTGAGGAAATTGTTCCTCCAAATAAAATTGATGAATTAAGCAAATTGCTTGCAGGTCAGACTTCAGAAGCTGAAAAGAATAAATTATATAATGCTGCTATGCTTTTGGGTGAAAAACAAATTAAAGAAAAAAAATACTCTGATGCTCTTCTTAGTTTTCAAAATGCATTAACTATTAAAGTTGGAGATGCTCCAGCTAAGGCGAAAATTGCTGAGGTACAACAATTGATAGATAATCAATCTGCCTCTGCCGTTAATACAAATGATAAAAAGATTCAGTATGATAAATACATCAAAGATGCTGATGCTTTGTTTCAACAAAAAAAATATGTTGAAGCAAAAAAGAACTATGAACTTGCTTTGACACAGATTGTCAATGATAAGTATGCTACCAAGCAAGTAATCGAGTCTGATCGTTTAATAAGAGATGGGAATACATTAGAAATAGAAAAAGCATATAAATTAGCAATCAAATCTGGCGATAATTTCTATAAGGGAAAAGATTATTTAAAAGCAAAAGAGGATTATTCAAAAGCATTGGATTTGAAATCAAAAGATCCTTATGCGATGAAGAAATTGAAGGAGTTGGATGTATTGTTAAATTCAAGTGTGTCATCTTCTGAAAAATTAGAGCCTTTAGGAGATCCTATAGATAATAATAGTTTGATTGATGGAATGGCAGCCTTAAATAAAGCTGAAAACGACCGACAAAAATTAGAAAAAGCAAAATTAGCTGAACGTGTTAATGGATCAAATACCAAAGAATTAAGTTTAGATATTCAAAAACAAGAGGAGCATTTAAAATCAACTGAAGACCTTTTTGATGTTCGAACAAAACTTGAAACAACAGCTGAGAAAAATGAAGATAATAGAAAGGAATCTTCAGAAACACTTTCAACTGTAAATAAAGAAAATGAGCAGGCTGATTTTGATGCGAATAATTTTGAAAAAGGAGATATTTTACAATCTCAAGAAAAATTAAGATCAATCGAATTACAAAATCAACAAGACGCATCTGAAAGATCTACTTCTGCAAATGAAAATGGAGTGGTTATAAAGCAATACAATAATTCTAATGGTAATAAATTAATTGAAGGAGAGAATGATGAACAAGCTGAAAATATTTCTTCGAATCAAAAAGTTCGATCTATAGAATTGAAGTCAGTATTAAATCCAGTTAATGACGACGAGCACCGTAAAAATGCTCAAATATCAATTGAAGAAAAAGATGTGAAATCAAGTAATGATTTTGAAGCAGCTGAATTAAATAAAGCAAATGAACGTCAAGATGCTGAGAAAACAATTGATATTGCTACTAATGTAATGTCAGAAAAAGATTATGTAAATAGTTTGAGAGCTCCTAAACTCGCAGGTGAAGTAAAGCAAGCAGATATTGAGATTAATAAAGTTCAAGTTGCAGAAGCAGATAAAGACAGAGAGTCTGGATATTCAGGTGCTAAGCAAGTAGCTGACTTGGTTGGTAAAACTTCAGCTGAATTTTCAGAAAAAGATGAAAATAGAAAAGAATCAACAGAAACCTTAAAAGGCATAAATAATGATGTAAAATCAAAGATTTCTTCTGAAACTAATAAAGACGAGGTAGCAGGATTTGAGGCAACAAAAATAACAGATGATGTTCAAACAAAGATGAATACAATTGCTTCGTCGAATGATGAGAATAGAAAAGAAACAGTAGAAATTTACAAAGCAACAGAAAAACAACAAGAACAAGCGTTGTTTGAAAAAGATAAAAAAGAGACAGATAAATATCAAGGAAGTAAAGGTTTGATTGAGTCAGAAAGAGCGAAAGATGAAGGAACTGCAGCTCAAGAAAAAGCAAAAAATGATAAAAATGTTGCTGAAACAAAAGATTTAGTTAAAAAAACTTCTGATAATTATTCCGCTACAAATAGTATTGATAATGAGCAAATTACAAAAACGGATAATGGGTTACATGATGCAAGTGTTACAGTTTCTTCGAATACTGCAGCTTCTGTTGATGCAGAGAAAGTTAATACTTCATTGATGCAAGATGTCACAAAATCTATGAAAGATGAAATATCAAAAGATATTAATAAACAAGATGATAAACATTATAAGGCACAAGAATCTATTCACGATAAACAAAAGGAGCAAGATCCTAAACCAATTATAAAAAATGCGATTGGAAGTCAATATCCAGAAGGTGTTTCACAAGAGTCATTTACTCAAAAAGATCAAAATGGTTTGATGACTTCAATTATTACAAGAAGAATAGTTGTTATTGAAGGAAAAGGAACTGTATATGTTAGAACACAAACATTACAAGCAACAACTTATTCAAAAAATGATCAGCCAATTTCTGAATATGTTTGGCAGAAAGAAACACAGGGTTCAAATTTGAAGAGAAACTATTAAATCGTTTTATACAATCGATATTAAAAAATGAACGTACATTTTATAGCAATAGGAGGGAGTGCAATGCATAATTTAGCAATTGCATTAAGTAGAAAAGGAATCAATGTAACTGGTTCGGATGATGAGATTTTCGAACCATCTAGAACGAGGTTAGAAAAGCAAGGAATTCTACCTTCAAATATTGGTTGGAACGAAACGTTAATTACTTCTAATTTGGATGCGGTCATTTTAGGAATGCATGCAAGAGAAGATAATCCTGAGTTACTAAAAGCGAAAGAATTAAATATTCCAATTTACTCTTATCCTGAGTATTTGTATGAACAGAGTAAAGATAAAATAAGAGTTGTTATAGGTGGAAGTCACGGAAAAACGACCATTACCTCTATGATTCTTCATGTAATCAATTCCTTGGGAATGAATGTTGATTATATGGTTGGAGCTCAATTAGAAGGTTATGATTGTATGGTGAAGCTTTCAGAAGATGCTAAAGTAATGATTTTAGAAGGGGATGAATATTTAAGTTCACCTATTGATAGACGACCTAAATTTCATTTATATAAACCAAATATTGCAATTTTGAGCGGTATTGCTTGGGATCATATTAATGTTTTTCCAACTTTTGAAAATTACGTTGACCAATTTGATATTTTCTGTAATTTGATTGATCCAAAAGGTACATTCGTTTACAATTCAGAAGATGAAGAGGTCAATAAATTGGGAATAAAATATGATTCAAAAGTAAAAACGGTTGCTTATTCTACTCCTGAATATGAAGTGACAAATGAAGGCACAAGACTTCATTTTGAAGGGAAATCTTATGATTTGAAATTATTTGGACAGCATAATCTTCAGAATTTAATGGGTGCAATGCGAATAGGAGAGGCTATAGGAATTCAACCTTCTGATTTTTTTAATGCTATTTCAAATTTTAAAGGTGCTGGAAAAAGATTACAAAAGGTTGTTGAAAATGATGAGTTTGTAATGTTCAAAGATTTTGCACATTCACCTTCTAAATTAAAGGCTACAACAAAAGCGGTAAAAGAACAATATGCAAATAGAAAAGTAGTTGCATGTATGGAATTACATACGTTCTCGTCACTAAAAAAGGAATTTTTACCACACTATTTTGATTCGATGAGTAAAGCGGATGAAGCGTTAGTTTATTTTAGTCATGATGTCGTAAAACATAAAAAATTAGAACCAATTACAATAGAATTAGTTCAAAAATCTTTTGGTGGGAATGTAGTTGTTAAAACGGAAACTCAAGATGTTTTGGATTTTATCAACCAACAAAAATGGGATAATTCAGTTTTATTAATGATGTCATCAGGAACATTTGATGGAATTAATTATGAGGCTCTTGGTGAAGCTATCGTTAATAAATAAACAACTTTAACGACATATTGTTTAAAAAAATATTTTTTCTGTATTATGAATTAGTTTAATTAATTAAATTTGTATCGAATTTACTATTAAACTACAAAAAACAAGTGAAGAAATTTATTTTCACGGCATCATTTTTTATTGCTAAAATGATGTTTGCACAAGGCGATACACCTTGTACTGCTACTACACTTTCTGTATCATCAACCTGTTCATATTCAGCTG
>CALPRR020000115.1 GCA_943326025.2 Candidatus Kuenenia stuttgartensis
GATTAGGATTACATGCGAAAGTATTGGCTTTTAAACACCCTAAAACAGGAAATGTTGTTCGTTTTGAAAGTGAAACTCCAAAGAAATTTTTGAAATTATTATAATTAGAAATTCGATTTATCTGTAATATGACCAAGAAGGGAAAAGCGAAGTTTATCATTGAGGAATTAGAAAAATTATATCCTGAAACACCAGTTCCATTGGATCATACTGATTCTTATAGTTTATTGATCGCTGTTTTACTTTCTGCTCAGTGTACGGATGTGATGGTTAACCGTGTGACCCCAAGTTTGTTCAGTCGTGCAAATAATCCGTTCGATATGATTAAGTTAACAGTTGATGAAATTCGAGAAATTATTCGTCCTTGTGGTTTGTCTCCTAAAAAAGCGAAAGCAATTTATGAATTATCTCATATTTTAATTAACCAACACGGTGGAGAAGTTCCTGAAAGTTTTGAATTATTGGAAGAACTTCCTGGTGTAGGACATAAAACGGCTTCAGTTGTAATGTCTCAAGCGTTTGGTGTTCCAGCTTTCCCCGTAGACACACATATTCATCGTTTATTAATTAAATGGGGAATTACAAAAGGTAAAAATGTAGTTGAAACTGAAGTGGATGCAAAAAAACTATTTCCAAGAGAACTTTGGAATAAATTACATTTACAAATAATTTTTTACGGAAGAGAATATTCTCCTGCAAGAAGTCCTCTTTTAGAAAAAGATTACATAACGAGAACCATCGGAACGAAAGAAGCAATTAATAGTTTGAAATAGTTCGTTTTTTTTCAACTGTGATGTTTGATCCTTCAGCTAGAAAAACAGAAACAGGCTCAAGTTGATTTAAAATTGAAAAATCATCACAATAAACGTTCTCAAAATCTAATTTTACATCAGATGAAATAATCGGATACATTTCCCAGCGAGGATGCGTTACACCATATTCAAATGTTTTTTTCTCAGAATATTTTGTATAACCCCAATAATGTTCGGTAATAAATTCGGCTTCACTACCAATAGGAATTTCAATCAATCGATTCTCAGCAATTGCTTGCAACGAATGTATTTTATCAGAAAATTTAAAGCAATATTGAATATTTAATTGTTGTTCGTCTATTTTCCAAGAATGATCCATTTTAACCGTTTCGTAATGCTCATTGTAAACAGTATTCGCTACAAAAGATAGAGCAGCTTTTGGTACAAGTTCTTTAATAAAAACAGCACCTCGTTTCCACTCATTGTTTTCAAAATATTTAACGTAAAAACGAAGATTTACTTCTTCAAAATTAGAATGATAGGGTATTTTAAATCCTAATAAGCGTGTATTTAGAAATAAAAACCCAATTAAACTGACATAACATTTACCTTCAAATAAATCGAGTTCTGTACCTTTTGGAATATATTTCTTTAAAATTTCAGGATCGATTGTGTAATTAAAAATCAGTAATTTTCTCCATTCAGCTGTTAAAAATGATTTTTTCATAATGAATTTTTTAATGCGTTAAATGCTTTGTCAATCGATGGGTATTTAAATTCAAAACCAGCTTTTAATAGATTGTCAGGAATCACAAATCGGCTTTTTAATATCAATTCTGTTTCAGTAGAAATAATGAAAGCACCGATTTCAAGTAATAATCGTGGACTGTTCAAATGGAATTTTACACCAATTGATTGTCTCAATACTTTCATGAATTCAGAATTCGTAATCGGGTAGGGAGCAGTGGTGTTAAAAACTCCTTCAAGTTTGTTTTCAATAATAAAATTGATACTGTTAATCAAATCGGTTTCATGAATCCAACTGACCATTTGTTTTCCATTTCCTTGCTTTCCTCCGAGACCAAATTGAGTCATTTTTTTCAATCTTGGATAGACACCATCTTCTTTACTCAACACCAAACTTGTTCTTAAAATGATTTTTTTAGTATTCGAGAAAGATTTGGTTTGTTCTAAAAAACAAGCTTCCCATTTTTTACAAACTGTTTCAGAGAAATCGTTACCTAAATTACCTTCAACTTCTGTCATAGGTTTTGATTTTGAATCAATGTATATCGTTGCAGAAGCGGATTGAAACCAGAATTTAGGCTGATTTCCACAAAGTGAAATAACTTCACTGATAGCTTTTATAGAGTTTAGTCGTGAATTGATAATTTCACTTTTATTTTTTTCGTTATATCTACAATTTACATTTTTCCCTACTAAGTTGATCAAAACATTACTGTTTTCAAACTCTTTTTGGTTTGATATTAAACTGATTCCATCCCAATTTAAATAGCGAATATTTTCAACGGTTCTGTTTTCACCTCTTGTTATTACAATTATTTCAGTAGTAATTGATTTGAAATTTTCAATTAGTGCTTTTCCAATTTGTCCAGTTCCACCGACAAGAATGATTTTTTGAAATTTCTTCATGATTAAAATAATAAAATGAAAACTATAATTAATCTATAAATCACCCAAGTAATAGATGGTATAAGATTTAAACCGATTAATTTACAACGTCTTAAATGTTCTAAAAACATTAAAAAGACAACTGAAAAGAAGTAAATCAGAAAAAAGAGATTTGAATGAATGATTGCTAATTTCGCAATTAAAATTCCAATTACTAAAAGAATTGCACCAGCAAGTGAAACACTCATCATGTTTCCTAAATAGTTATATATCTTTTGTTTATCATTGTTAATTAAAACAATTGATTGAAATAAAATTTGAGCACCACAGATAAAAAATTCTCTACCAAACGAACTTTTTGGTAAGTAATCTGTTAAATGAATTGAATAACGATATAAAATGAAAGAGGTGACAAACCAAGTTAGTATCAAATAGAATGTTCTATACTTGATATTAAAATCTGGTGTGCATGTATCATTTGGATTTTTACTAGGCATAATTACCTTTCTATTAAACGAGATGAATGAATACATTTTTTTTAATAGAAAGTATATAGGCTTTAATTTAAATAGTTTAGTTAGGATTGGAATTTTAAGAGTAATGATTTTTAAAATACTATCAATACCATAAATTACTTCACCCGATTCCGTATTTACTAAAGCAATTTCATTACAAGCTCTTTTTTTATCAATTAACGTGCATGTTTCTTCATGCATTTCTTGAAATCCTTCTCGACCTTCTTTATCTAATAAACCTGTTAAAACAAATGCTTTACTATAGGTTTGACAAAGAGGACATTGATCATCAAATATTAGTTTATAATTTTTTAAAGTTTTCATATTTTCAGTAATTATTGAAAGTTTGTACTAAAAAATATATTATGACATTAATTTAAATAGAATTGAGAATAATTTATTTTCATTTTCATTTAAAAGTAGATTCACAGATTTATCCATTTTTCCAACAAAAGTATCTAATTGATTTATCATTGATGAAAACTCTTTAATTTCTGCAGTTTGTTGGTCACCTTCTATCGTTTTAAGCTGGTTAATTACCTTTAAAACAGGTTCCATTTCACGTTTTTTACGTTCTTTTATGATTCTTCTTGCAACTTCCCAAATATCTTTTTCTGCTGTAAAATATTCTTTACGGTCACCAGGTATAAGTTCTTTGTGGACTAAATTCCAATTGATTAAGTCACGAATATTCATATTTGCATTTCCACGGGAAATACTTAATTCGTTCATTATTTCTTCGGCAGACATTGCTTTAGGAGAAATTAAAAGAATAGCATGTACTTGAGCCATAGTGCGGTTAATTCCCCATTCACTCCCTAATTTCCCCCAAGTTTGAATAAACTGTGCTTTTGCTTCATTGAATTCCATATTTCAAATGTATAAAAAAGTTTTTAAACTTTCAGTAATTATTGAAAGTTTGTGTTAAAAAAAAATATATTGAAAAAATAATGTAATATATTTGATACATTATAGATTAAAAATCATATATTTGAAATATAAACAATACATTTTATGAATTGGAGGTATTTGTTAGAAGGCGATTTACTAGTAGAATTTGGAAATCGAATAAAACTTTTGAGAAAGCAAGCCGGTTATAGTCAGCAGGATTTAGCAGATCAAATAGGGACGACACGTATTCGAATTGGTGATATTGAAAAAGGAAAAAACACTTCTTTCATTTTTATCATAAGAATACTTAAAGTTTTCAATAAAATAAATGAGTTTGAAGCTTTAATGGAAGTAGAGAAAATATCTCCAAAAGAAATGTTTCGAACTGGTAAATAGAATAAACTAAAGCGATGAGTTCGATAAAGATTACATTGTGGAACAAACCAATAGGTTATGTTTATTGGGACGATAAAAACAATCGTTCTATTGTTGAATTGGATGAAAATTATCAAAAAAGTCAATTAGATGTTTCACCATTATTACTAAATAAATCAGTTAAAATTCATTCATCTTCAATTTATGAACCTGTATTTCAAGGTTTAATACCAATGATTGCAGATAGTTTGCCGGATTTTTTTGGAAATCGTGTTTTTCATACATGGTTAGAGCAGAATAATATCTTAGAAAGTGATTTAAATCCTATCGAACGACTTATGTATACAGGAAAAAGGGGGGTAGGAGCATTGGAATATGAACCTGGTAAAACAATCATCAATTCTATCGAAACAGTTGATTTTTCTGAAATTGTCAATATCTCTGAAAAAATAATTTCTAACAAATATGCTTTCAAAGATTACATCGATAATCAACAAGCATTACAAAATATATTAACGATTGGTTCTTCAGTTGGTGGTGCTCAAGCAAAAGTTTTAGTTGCGATTCATCCAATTACTGGAGAAATAAAAGCAGGTGATATTTTACATGATGATTCACTTTTTGAATATTTTATTGTGAAATTAGGTCACGATTCTGAAACAAATTGGGGAAAAGAAAAAACTTCTGTTGAATACGTTTATTACCAAATGGCAAAGTTAGCTGGTCTTGAAATTGAAGATAGTAAATTAATTCAAAATGAAGGAAATACTCATTTTATCACCAAGCGATTTGAACGTAAAAATGGCATGAAAATTCATTTTCAAACATTATTAGGATTAACAGGTTATGAAAATAGAGCTATACCATTCTCATATGAGCAATGTTTCATTGTATTAGAACAATTAAAGTTGAAACATTCTGATAAAGAACGATTGTTTCGTCAATTGGTTTTCAATGTGGCTTCTTGTAATATGGATGATCATATGAAAAATATTGGTTTTGTCATGCATCAAGATGGAGAATGGAAATTAGCTCCAAGTTATGATTTAACTTATCCTTTCGATCCTTATTTACCTAGCATGAAATTTCACAAGATGAATATCAATGGTAAATCGAAGAATGTTCAACTAGAAGATGTATTAAACATTGCGAAAAAAGTAGGTATAAGAAATCCAAAAGGAATTATTGAACAAGTTGTAGATGCAGTTTTATGTTTTGAGAAATTATCGAATGAATTTCAAATCAGTGAAAAATCAAAATCTATAATTTGGAACGATATAAAAGAAGCAACAAATAGATTAAAATCAATTTCAAAATGAAAATAGCAACTGTAAGTGAATTGAAGAAAGAATTCAAACATCTTGAAAATGATGAATTAATTGAGTTGTTGTCAAACTTAATGAAATACAGTAAAGAGAATAAAGAATTACTGAATTACTTATTATTTGAAGCTGATTATGAAGATAATTACATTTTAAAAATAAAAGAAGAGATTTCAATCGCATTTGAAAATATTGATTCAAGAAGTTGGAAAACAATGAAAAAACCAATTCAACGTATTTTGAAACTCGTGAAGAAATATATTAAGTATTCTAAAAAACCTGAAACAGAAATTGAATTATTGATTTTTTTCTGTGAACAGATGCGTAAAGTTAAGTTGTCATTTAAACGAAATCCAATCGTTCTTAATATTTACATTCGTCAAATTGCTACCATCGATAAAGTGATGTTAAGTCTCCATGAAGATTTAAGAGCCGATTTTAATGAACAGATTGAAAAGCTAAAAGAGTTATGAAATAAAGTTTATTTAAAACTGGAATCTATTAAAAAAAATAAGCTGCCTATTTCGGAGGCAGCTTATGAAATATAGTTTTTATTTAAATATTACCACTTAAACAATGGACGACCACTTACTAAAGCATTCACTTCTTTACGAACTGCTTCGATTGTAGTTTCATTTGTAAAATCAGTTAAAACGCGATCAATTAATTCTACAATTTTTGGAATTTCAGTCTCGTTAACACCTCTTGAGGTAATTGCTGGAGTACCAATTCTCATTCCTGAAGTAACAAACGGAGATTCTGTATCAAAAGGAACCATGTTTTTGTTCACTGTAATATCAGCTTTAACCAATGCGTTCTCAGCATCTTTTCCTGTTACATTTTTAGAACGTAAATCAATCAACATTGAATGATTTTCTGTTCCTCCAGAAATAACTTTATATCCTCTTTTAACAAATTCTTCAGCCATTACAGAAGCATTCAATTTTACTTGCTTCATGTAAGTTTTGTAATTATCAGATAAAGCTTCACCAAAAGCAACAGCCTTAGCAGCAATTACATGCTCTAATGGTCCACCTTGCATTCCTGGGAAAACTGCAGCATCCAATAAAGCAGCCATCGATTTTAAATTACCATTGTTCCATTTAATTCCAAATGGGTTGTCGATGTTGTGACGCATCATTATTACACCACCTCTTGGTCCACGTAACGTTTTATGAGTTGTTGTAGTAACAATATGACAGTGATCAAATGGATCGTTTAATAAACCTGCAGCAATCATACCTGCTGGGTGAGAAATATCAGCTAAAACTAAAGCACCAATTTTATCGGCAACTCTACGAATACGTGCATAATCCCAATCACGGCTATAAGCAGATGCTCCACAGATAATTAATTTTGGATTTTCACGTAAAGCAACTTCTTCTAATTGATCGTAATCAACCATTTCAGTTTCTTTGTTAACTCCGTAAAAGAAAGGTTTGTATACTTTACCAGAGAAATTCACTGGAGAACCGTGAGATAAATGTCCACCATGAGAAAGATCAAAGCCTAAAATTTTATCTCCTGGCTGAAGACAAGCTAAAAATACAGCTGCATTTGCTTGTGCTCCTGAATGTGGTTGAACGTTTGCCCAAGTAGCACCAAATAATTTACATAAACGATCGATTGCTAATTGCTCAACTTTATCAACTACTTCACATCCACCATAATATCTTTTCCCTGGAAGTCCTTCTGCATATTTGTTTGTTAAAACACTTCCCATGGCTTGCATCACTTCATCACTTACAAAATTTTCTGAAGCAATTAATTCAATACCATGTAATTGACGATTGTTTTCCTCCTCAATTAATTGAAAAATTTCTTGGTCTCTTTTCATAACTTTTTCTACTTAGTAGTATATAATAATTTACGATGTCTTTTTAAAGACGGTACAAAGATAAAAGCTTATTTTTTATGGGCATTCTAAATGAACATAAAAATTACCTTCTAGTTCATATTTGTTTAATTTAATTAGCGGAAACAATTTCCATATTAAAAACTAAAACTGAATTTTTAGGTATGTCATCAAGATCATTATCTCCATATCCAAGGTTAGGAGGGATGATCATAAATATTTTAGCACCAGGCTTATTTTCTAAAAGTATTTCTTTCCATCCAGCGATTAAATCTTTGACATTAAAAGAAATAGGCTTTTTTTGATTATCGAAAACAGTTCCATTCAATAATTCTCCTCTATACGTAAATGAAACATTATCTGTGTATTGAATAAGATCTCCTTTACCTTCTTTTTCAATCTCATAGTAAATCCCAGATTCTGTTTTGTTGCATTTCAAATGATTTTTTTTGATATAATTATTGATTTGTTGATCAAAAGTGACTAAATCATCGTCCGAATATGTTTTACAGCCAATAAATAAAAGACTTAAAAACAGGTA
>CALPRR020000116.1 GCA_943326025.2 Candidatus Kuenenia stuttgartensis
GATGGATTTAGAATGTACCATGGTAAATCTGTACCTGGTTTCCCAGGACATCCACATAGAGGTTTTGAAACTATTACAGTTGTTAGAAAAGGAATTGTAGATCATGCTGATTCATTAGGTGCTGCTGGGAGATATGGCGATGGTGACGTTCAATGGATGACGGCTGGTAAAGGTGTTCAACATTCTGAAATGTTTCCATTAATTCATCAAGATAAAGACAATACCATGGAACTTTTTCAAATTTGGTTGAATTTACCAAAGAAAAATAAAATGGTTGAACCGCATTTTAAAATGTTATGGAGAGACACCATTCCGAATTACAAGCATATTGATTCAAATAATAAAACAACAAATATTGAAGTAATTGCAGGTTCAATTGGAGAAATAAATGCTCCAACTCCACCACCAAATTCATGGGCTGCTAATCCATTAAATGAAGTAGCTGTTTGGAATATTAAAATTGAAGCAGGTGGAACATGGACTTTACCAAAAGCCTCTGAAGGAATTAATCGTACACTTTATTTTTATGAGGGAGATACATTAATTATTAATGAAACTTCCATACCAATTTATAATGCAGTTGAATTAATAGCTTCGCAAGAGGTAAAATTAAACGTAGGTTCAAAAGATACAAGTATATTAATATTACAAGGAAGACCAATAGATGAACCTGTCATTCAATATGGTCCATTTGTTATGAATACGAAAGCTGAAATCAATCAAGCATTTGAAGATTATCACGCAACTCAATTTGGTGGTTGGCCATGGCCTCGTTACGATCAAGTTCACGAACGAGAAAAAAGTCGTTTTGCTAAGCATGCTGATGGAACATTAGAAACCAAAAATAGTTAAGATTAGTAAGTGATAAAAAATTATCAAATTAGTGATATTTCAGTAAATGAAATAAATGCTGTTCATCTGATGTGTAATGATGAATTGGGAGTTGATTATATTACAGAAAAATTCCTTCTAGACAGTATAAACAATGATAATCAAATAGTTAGAATAGCTCATAATAAAAATAAAGAAGTTATTGGTTTTAGTATTGCAACAATATATTCTGAAAAAGAATTAAACGAATACCTGAGCGACAAACGTTTTGATGAATTAATACTCCCTGATTTAAAGAACAAAAAAATTGGAATAACTAAAATTGTTGTAATCAAAGATCAATTCAAAAAAAAGGGAATTGGAATTGATTTACTGAACGACTCTCTTCGACTAATTGAAGAAAAAAAAGTAGCTATAATGCTTGGATTTGCTTGGAAAAGTAAAAAAGGTGTTAATGCTAAACGAATTCTAGAAAGGAATGGTTTTCATGAGTTAATTGAGGTGAAAAAATTCTGGTTTGAAGAAAGTTTAAAAGAAAATTACTCTTGTCCAGATTGTGGTAATCCACCATGTGGTTGTTCAGCAATTGTTTTTCTAAAAAAATATTGATGATGGTGATTTCGACATAGCTAAATCACCATCATCATAATTTCCTAAAATATTAATTATCTACTTTTTCAGATTTAATTAAACCGAAGTGTTTTTCAGCTTCTTTTGTAATATAGCCACCAATTGCTAAAGATGCCGTAGCTGCTGGTGAAGGTGCATTTAAAACGTGAATCGAATTACCGTGATATTCAATTCTGAAATCATCTCTTGTATCTCCATCTTGTCTTAACAATAAAGCTCTAACACCAGCTCTTCCTGGTTTAATATCTTCCATTGTTAAAGACGGAACCATTCTTTGTAATGTTTTTAAGAATAATTTTTTAGAGAAAGCTCTTCTATATTCATTAATACCAAATTTCATATTACTGAAAAATAATTTCCATGTTCCTTTATAAGTCAAAGCATCAATCGTATCTCTCCATGAAAAATCAGTTTTACCATAACCTTCTCTTTTAAAAGTAAACACTGCATTTGGACCACATTCAATTTCACCGTCTGTCATTCGTGTAAAGTGAACACCTAAGAAAGGAAAATCAGGATTCGGAACAGGATAAATTAAATTTTTAATTTTATGTTTTGCTTGTTCAGTCAATTCATAATAATCTCCTCTGAATCCTACCACTTTTTCTTTTAAATCTACACCATCTTTTTTCGCCATTCTGTCCGCTTGTAATCCAGCGCAGAATACCAAATATTTCGCTTCAAAATTTCCTTTTGAAGTTATAATTGTTGAAGAATTTGCATTTTTTTGAATAGCTGTTACTTCATGACCTAATTTCAATTCACTAGAAGTGTTTTCTTTTAAAGCTAATTCAACCATTTTTGCTGTAGCACCTCTGAAATCAATAATTCCAGTACATGGTACCCAAATCCCAGCAATACCAACACAACTCGGTTCAATCTCACTGATACGCTTCGCATCAATTTTCTCAATCCCTTCGATTTCGTTTTTTAAACCTGTTTGATATACCTTTTCTAAATTTTCTAATTCACTTTCGTCGGTTGCCACAACAATTTTCCCACAGATATCATGAGCGATTCCGTGTTCTTTAGCAAACGCAACTAATTCATGACGTCCATCAATACAATTTCTTGCTTTTAATGATCCTGGTTTATAATATAAGCCTGAATGAATTACTCCTGAATTATGTCCTGTTTGATGATCTGAAAGAATATTCTCTTTTTCAATCAAGATTAAATTTAATTCTGGATATTGTTTTTGAAGTTTATACATAGTTGCTGCTCCAACAATACCTCCACCAATTACTGCTATATCAAATACCATTTTTTGTTGTTTTCTGAATTTGAAAACAAAATTAATGAATCATTCTAAGAGTATTGACTTTAAAAGCTTATTTTTTTAAACATTATCACTTACTAAGTGTCTAATTGTTGATCTAGATGTGTTGACGTTTCAACAGAAGTTTGATTTTCAGTTTCAAGTTGTGTTGCTTTTTGTTGCTTTTTAGGTGGTGTATAACTAATTGCATGCTCCATATCGCTTACATACTGATCTAAAGGTTGTTGAATTTCTTCAGTTGTCTCTTGAATAATATTTGAGAAATTCATATCTTTTTTGATGTCCATTCCTGATTTTTTAATTTCATTTTGAACATCATTTGATGCTTCCTTAATTTGATACATAGTTTTTCCTAAAGTTCTAGCAATACTAGGAATACTTTTAGAACCAAAAAATATCAATATGAAAATCATTATTAATAAAATTTCAGAACCAGCGATATCATTTAAAAAAAGAAGCATACACTATTTATTTTAGTGCAAAATTACGAATAAAACACTGAAATTAAAGCATAGTTTTAAAATATTAAATTGATTTATTCTCTTATTTTTACAATTAAAAAAATTCAAACTCAAACAATGAAAAATATTCTCTTTTTAAGTTTATTCTTATTTTCTATCAGCACCTTTTCTCAATCTAAAAATAAATCTTTATTGGTTTTAAATGAAATAATGAAAGGAAATGAATTTATTGGATTTCAACCTGAAAACGCCTATTGGTCATTGGATTCTAAATACATTTTCTTCAACTGGAATCCGGATAAAAATCCTGGAAATTCTTTATATGTCTATTCACTAGAATCAAAAAAAACAGCCAAAGTCACAAAAGAATTTTTATTGAAAAATTTCGAATTTGACAAAAAACAAAAAGGCTTTTCATTAATCTATTATATATTAGATGGTGCTTTAGTTCAATACAATTCTAAAGATAAATCAATTTCTATTGTTTATCAAACAACTTATCAAATTCAGTCATTGCAACGAATTACTAATTCCGAAAACGCTTATTTCATAAGTGATAACAATCTATTCTGCTACAATGAAAAATCAAAAGGAATTCAACAATTGACTAATTTCATTCAAAAAGACAACGAGATTGAAAAACATGATTCAACATATTTAGAAAGACAACAAGTTGAACTTTTTAAATACGTAAGAGATAAAAACACTAAAAATACTTGGAACAAAAAAGAAGAAATCACTTTATTTCCATTTCCGAAAGAACAATTTTTAGGTAAAGAAGCGATTGAAAATATTCAGCTTTCAAATGATGCTAAATTCATATTATTTAGGTTAGGGCAATATGATGATGGAACTGAAACACATTTAGAAAATCATGTTACGAATGATGGTTTCAGTAAAATTTCTTCTGCTCGACCAAAAGTGAATGAAAATGAAAATCATTTCAAACTTGGAATTTATAATAGATCAAAAGACACAATTCAATATGTTGATTTCTCAATTTTATCTGATATTCGTAAAAAACCATTGTATTTAAATGATTCAAATCCATTTGAAAAAGATCGAGCTATAGTCATAAATGAAGCAGTATTTTCTAAAAATGGATCAACTGCTGTAATTGATGTAAGATCTCAAGACAATAAAGATCGTTGGATTGTATTTTTAAACTGTGAAACAGGAAAAATTACTGAAATCGAAAAACAACATGATGAAGCTTGGATTGGCGGACCGGGAATTTCTTCTTGGGATTATGACTATGGCACTTTGGGCTGGTTGAACAACGAAACAATTTATTTTCAATCTGAAGAAACGGGCTATTCTCACTTATATACTTTAAACGTTCAGTCAAAAAAGAAAACAGCATTAACTTCAGGTAAATGGGAAGTTTATTCTGCTGAATTATCTAAAGATGCGTCAAGATTTTTCATTTCGGCAAATAAAACACATCCAGGAAATCGCGATTTTTATCATTTGACGCTTAAAGATCAAAAGTTAATACCAATTTTATCGAAAGATGGTTTTCACGAAGTTTCAGTTTCTCCTGATGAAAAAACATTAGCTGTAAGATATTCTTTCAAAAACAAACCTTGGGAAATTTACTATTGTAAAAATGAATCAGCTGCTGAATTACAACAAATTACACAATCGACTTCTAAAGAATTTAAAAATTATTCTTGGAGAACTCCAGAAGTCATAACATACAAAGGTTCTGATGGAAAGGATGTTTATGCGAGAGTATTTAAACCTGCCGTTGAAAATAAAAACAAAGCGGCAGTGCTTTTTGTTCATGGTGCAGGGTATTTACAAAATGCTCATAATTATTGGAGTTATTATTGTCGTGAATATATGTTTCACAATTTATTAGTGGATAATGGTTACACAGTTATAGATGTTGATTACAGAGCTAGCGAAGGATATGGTAGTGATTACAGAACTGCCATTTACGAAAATATGGGTGGTAGAGATTTAGAAGATTACATTGATGCTCGAACTCTATTAATCAACCAATATGGTATTGATTCAAATAAAATTGGAATTTACGGTGGCTCATACGGTGGATTTATTACTTTAATGGGGATGTTAAAAACACCCGGAAAATTCAAATGTGGAGCAGCTTTAAGATCCGTAACCGATTGGGCACATTACAATCATGAGTACACCAACAATATATTAAATACACCAGAAACGGATCCAATCGCATTCAAAAAAAGTTCGCCAATTTATTATGCAAACAATCTACAAGGACGACTTTTAATGCTTCACGGAATGGTGGATGATAACGTTCAATTTCAAGATATTATTCGATTAAGTCAACGTTTTATTGAATTAGGAAAAACGAATTGGGAATTAGCTGTATTTCCTATTGAAGCACATAGTTTTAAAGAAAATTATTCTTGGGCTGATGAGTTTAGAAGAATTTACGAATTATTTGAGGAAGAGTTGAAATGATTTTGGACTTCGACTCCGCTCAGTCTAAATTTTGGATTTTAAAATTAAATAAATGACAAATTTTAATTTTCTTTTATTTAATCCTTCTAAAGATAGGTTAGCGAATACGTTTGTGAGTACAAATCATATTTCAAATAATTTAGTTATTTATATCTCAATTGTATTTTTACTCTTTGTAATTTATATTATTTTAAGAGTTCGGAAAAGCCTTAAAGAAGAAAATAAATAACATTTTTAAATATAAAATGACAATAAAAGAACTACATACTATTAAGGAAATGCTTCAGGAGATTGAAGTGATGAAAGAATTATATCCTTCATTAACTGAGGATCAATACACTGAAATGTTAACTTCTATGCTTCCTCATAATTATAAGCAAATTGCTGTTTATGATGAAGAACGATGTGTTGGAATTAGCGGTTTTTGGGTTGGTACAAAATTATGGTGCGGGAAGTATTTGGAATTGGACAATGTCATTGTTTCTGCAAAATATCGCTCAAAAGGTGTTGGCAAAATCATGTCTGAATATCTTGAAAAAAAAGCAATTGAGTTGAATTGTAATATTCAAGTTTTGGACGCATATTCAACCAACTTTAAAGCTCATCGCTTCTATTATAATCAAGGATTTAGTCCTAAAGGTTTTCATTTCATAAAAATTATGAATGAAGATGGGATTAGATGATTAATTTTAGATAAAATATTTTCAAAGTGCAGTCAAAAAAAAAGCCCGATTAAATCGGGCTTTTAACGTTTTTATGTAATTTAAAAATTTACATATTTCTTCTATATTGACCTCCTACTTCAAATAAAGCATCTGTTATTTGACCTAATGAAGCAGTTTTAGTTACCTCCATTAATTCCTCAAATACATTTTGATTTTTAATTGCTGCCAATTGTACTTTTTTCAAATTATCTTTTGTTTGCTCCTCATTTGCTTTATGAAGTGCAGATAACATTGTGATTTGATATTGTTTTTCTTCTTCTGTTGCACGTATTACTTCTCTAGGCAATACAGTTGGAGAACCTTTAGAACTTAAGAAAGTATTTACACCAATAATTGGAAATTCACCATTGTGTTTTAACGTTTCGTAATACAATGATTCTTCTTGAATTTTAGATCGTTGGTACATTGTTTCCATTGCACCTAAAACTCCACCTCTTTCAGTAATTCTATAAAACTCTGCCAAAACAGCTTCTTCAACTAAATCAGTCAATTCTTCAATTATAAAACTACCTTGAAGCGGATTTTCATTTTTCGCTAAACCTAATTCTCTATTGATAATCAACTGAATCGCCATTGCTCTTCTAACCGACTCTTCTGTAGGAGTTGTAATAGCTTCATCATAAGCGTTAGTATGCAACGAATTACAGTTATCATAAATAGCATACAATGCTTGTAAAGTTGTACGAATGTCATTGAAATCAATTTCTTGTGCGTGTAATGAACGACCAGAAGTTTGAATATGATATTTCAACATTTGAGCACGAGGATTTGCTTTGTATTTTTTCGCCAATGCTTTTGCCCATAGTCTTCTTGAAACCCTCCCAATCACTGCATATTCAGGATCAATTCCATTAGAAAAGAAGAACGATAAATTTGGCCCAAAATCATTGATATCCATTCCTCTACTCAAATAATATTCTACAAAAGTGAATCCATTTGCTAATGTAAATGCTAATTGAGAAATTGGATTTGCTCCAGCTTCTGCAATGTGATATCCTGAAATTGAAACCGAATAGAAATTTCTAACTCCGTTATTAATGAAATACTGTTGAACATCCCCCATTAATCTCAATGCAAATTCAGTTGAGAAAATACAAGTATTCTGTGCTTGATCTTCTTTTAGAATATCAGCTTGAACTGTTCCTCTAACTTGAGTTAAAGTATCAGCTTTGATTTTTGCATATACATCTGCTGGTAATACTTGATCACCAGTTACACCTAATAAAAACAAACCTAATCCATCATTTCCTTCTGGTAATTCACCTTGATAACGAGGACGATCTACTCCTTTTTTCTTGTAAATCTCAACTATTTTCGCTTCAACTTCAGCTTCTAATCCATTTGCATTGATGTATTTCTCACAATTTTGATCAATTGCTGCATTCATAAAGAACCCTAACAACATTG
Organism: Candidatus Kuenenia stuttgartensis; assembly: GCA_943326025.2. Lineage (GTDB taxonomy): Bacteria > Bacteroidota > Bacteroidia > Flavobacteriales_D > Crocinitomicaceae > CAIUKX01. The sequence goes on from CALPRR020000116.1 coordinate 7,782, forward strand.
GTGCTGGACCATTAATTGTCATCGAAACAGATGTCATTGGATGCGATAAATCAAAACCAGAGTATAATTTTTTTGCATCATCTAAACA
>CALPRR020000117.1 GCA_943326025.2 Candidatus Kuenenia stuttgartensis
TAAGGATTTCCAGCAGATTTAGGCCAAACTGTAATTTTTACCAAACATTTTTCGCCATCTTTTGCACCATTCAATTTCTCCTTTGGAATAAAAATATCCGTTCCCGCTTTAGAATTATCAGGTATTAAAAAAGCAAAATTTTCATGCATTTGAATAACTCCTACAAATTGAGTTCGCTCACGTTCAACAACAGAAACAATTCTACCTTCAACTCGCGTTGTTCCCTTTTTAATAATTTGAACTTTAACAATATCACCATTCAATGATTGATTCAAGTTATCAGGAGAAATATAAATATCTTTTTCAGTTTTAGAAGTTGAAACAAAACCTGCCCCACGTGCAGATAGCATCAACGAACCTTCAACTAAATTTTCTAATTCTCTCAAAGTATATTCACCATGAGATAAGGTTTTTAAATATTGTTCTTTAGATAATTCTTCTAAAATAGTATATACTAGTTTTCGCAGGGCTGCCTCTCGAACATCCACCATTTCACAAACTTGTTTATGCGTCAATTTAGCTCCAGGATTTTTTTCAAATAATCTTCGAATTACATGTAATAAACTTTGTTTAAGTTTATTTGGTTTTTTCCCTTTTTCTCTTCGCATATTTTTTTGTGATTGAATTGCTAAATTAGTATTAAATATATGAAATAATACGCTATATTTAAAGTTTAAAAGTATTTTTAAAGTTAAGTTGAATTTTAAAAAGTAACTTTTATACTCAAATAATAAATTAACAGATTAACAGATATTCTATGAACGCACGTGTTGAAGCAGCATTAAATGATCAAATTCAAAAAGAAGGTTCTTCTTCTCAATTTTACTTAGCTATGGCATCTTGGGCAGAAAATAATGGCCTAAATGGAACTTCAAAATTTTTATATACTCATTCTGATGAAGAGCGTTTTCATATGCTTAAATTAATCAAGTTTGTAAACGAAAGAGGTGGGAAAGCTTTGGTTCCTGCAATCAATCAACCGCCTGTTGAATACAAAGGTTTAGAAGATGTTTTTGAACAATTATTAAACCATGAATTAATGGTTACTGACAGCATTAACAATTTGGTTGACATCTGTTTACAAGAGAAAGATTATTCTACACACAACTTCGTTCAATGGTATGTTTCTGAGCAATTAGAAGAAGAGGCTTTAGCGAGAACAATTCTTGATAAATTAAAATTAATTGATGGAGATAAGGGTGGAATGTACATGTTTGATAGAGATTTAGAAAACATCGTAAGCCAATCAGTTACTCCACCAGTAAAGGCATAATTAAGAAATAAGCTTTCTAAAATTTATGAAGAAACTTTCGTTAATAATCGTTTGTGTATTATCCTTTTTTTATGGTTTTTCACAAACTTCATATCGCTTTAGTAATTTTACGATAAGTGATGGATTATCCCAAAGTTCTGTTACAAATATTATTCAAGATCATTCGAATGCACTTTGGATCGGAACGCAAGATGGTTTAAATCGTTATGACGGAAAAAGTTTCGAAATTTTTAATTCCGATAATACTCCTGGAATAGAAAGTGAATACATTAAATGCTCTGCTAAAACTCCGAATGGGAACTTATGGTTTGGAACTGCAAATGGTTTAATGGGGTACGATATAGAAAGTGAAAAATTCAAGACCTATACCATTACCAAAAATGCAGTACTACAAATAGATAATATTTCAGTGGATGATGCTGGTGACTTATGGTTAGCTTCTTTATCTAGTGGTTTAATGCATTTTTCAACTTCAAAAAAAGAATTTGTTCCTTACACATCCTATTTACCTAGTAAAAAAATTCAAACACTTATTCACTTAAAAAATGGGAATGTACTTGTTAATACTGAAGATGCAGGTCTCTATTTATTAAATAGTCGTAAAAAAGAAGCAAGTAAAATTGAAATTCCTTATAAAAAAGGAACAATTGGTGTTGTAACAAAACTAATAAAACCCTCGAAGGATATTGTATTATTTTGTACAACTGAAGGAATTTTTCAATATCAAATATCAACTGGGAAAACGACTCAAAAATTTCAGAAATTATTTAAAGAATATGGCGCAATTAGCGTAACAGATATTCACAAAACAGATGAGAATAATTGGATATTAACTAGTAATGAAGGCCTTTTCACCATACTTACCGATGGGACTATTCTTCACAATACGGAAGATATATTTCAAAAACATGCATTATTAAATAATAAGTTAAGTGTATTATTCATTGATAATTCCGGAACTTATTGGATTGGATCCGAAAGGGGAATAAGTAGTTTCAATCCAAAGAAACAAGATTTTTTAGGTGTTGGACCAAGCGGTAATTTAAAACAAGGACTACCCAGTGCAACCATTTGGTGTTTTGGTGAAGATGAAAAAACCGAGTTTTTATATATAGGGACTGATTCCGGGATTTCAGTGTATAACCGTAAAAAAAGGACTTACACTCATTGTTTTAGAAATGTAGAAAATCAAGTTGTTTCTGTTAGAAGTATGCTTGTTTTAAAACAAGGAAATTTATTAGTTGGTTGCGATGATGGATTGTATGAACTTTCAATTTATGGCGAAAAAGATTATCAATTTAAACGAATAGAATTTGCAAAAGGAATTCAAAGTTTAACTCATAACCGAATCTATTCTATTGTTCATTGGAAAGATGATAAATATTTTCTCGGAACAAAAGGGGGTGCGGTACTTTACGATCGAAAAACAAAAAAAAGCACCATTTTTGAACATAGTGAAAAAATAAAAAGTATAAGTGTGGGACTTTGCCGTTTGGTATATAAAACCAAACAAGGGGATATATTCTTTGCTACAAGTACAGGAGGATTAAATGTTTTAGTGGATAAAAATGATCGTCCTCAAATTATTCCTTACAAATGGAATGCAGAACTCAAAAATCTATCGAAAGATTACATTACTTCTGTTTATCAACTAAATGATCATGAATTTTTATTTGGAACACTAGGTTCTGGAATTATTCACTGGGATGAAAATACTAAAAATGGTAAAATTTACAATAAGTCGAATGGTCTTCCAAATAATGTAGTATATAGTGTTCTTAAAGATAAAGCGAACAATATATGGTTGAGTACAAACAAAGGTGTAAGTAGGTTTAATTTAGAAAATAAAAAAATTACCAATTTTGAGGAAATTCATGGTCTTATGAGTAATGAATTCAATTTAGGTGCCTATTTAAATTCAAAAACTGGTTATTTATATTTTGGATCTATATATGGTTACAACTTTTTTAATCCTTTAAATGTTGGGAAGCATTCAGGAAAAATATCAGTTATATTTTCTAGATTTAAGTTAGACAAATCTTGGTTAAAACCGAATGAAATAGGTTCTCCTCTAAAAAACTCAATCACAAATACCAAACAAATTGACTTAAGCTATAAACAGCGAAGTTTTACAATTCAATTTATTCCAACAGATATAAGCAATCCAGAATTAACCAATTATAAATACATTCTTGAAGGTTCAGACGAAGGTGAAGTTTATCTAAATAATTCCAATGAAATTCACTTCCCTTCTTTATCGTTTGGTGAATATCGACTGAAAGTTTACGCTAGAATTGGTCAAGGAGAATGGAGTGAAAATCCAAGTTGTATAAATATCGTAATTGCAGCACCTTTTTGGTGGACATGGTGGTTTTGGTTGATCATAGGACTCTTAATTTTTGGATTATTTCGAGTGTTTATTCGACAAAAAATTGAATTAGAAAGAAGAAAATTAGTTCGATTAGAAATGAAGATTGCTGAGCGAACAAGAGAAATTAGAGCTAAAAATTCTCAAATTGAAACGCAAAATGTAGTTATTGAAAAAGAAAAAAATAAAGTACTTGAGCAATCACGTTTATTACAAATAGAGAAAGATAAAACGGAACGATTAATTCGTAAAATTATTCCTGAATCAACTGTAGAAAATTTAAAAAAGCACGGGAAATTAGGAGCTCGATTATATAAAGAAGTTTCTGTTTTATTTACTGATTTTATTGGTTTTACTAGAAAATCAGAAGCAATGAATCCGCAAGACCTTGTAAATAAATTAGATTTTTATTTTCAAAAATTTGATGAGATTATAGTAGCTAATAATTTAGAAAAAATAAAAACAATTGGTGATGCCTACATGTGTGCAGGCGGTGTTCCAGTGAGAAATAAAACGAATGCAGTTGATTCTTGTATAGCTGCCTTAAAAATTCAAGAATTTATTGAGATGACTAACAACAATCTTATCAATGAAGGAAAGTCAGAAGAAGTTTGGGAACTTAGATTAGGCATCAATACGGGTGAAGTTACAGCCGGAATGATTGGAAATGAAAGATTAGCTTATGATATTTGGGGTTCCACTGTTAATAGGGCTCAACAAATGGAAATGTTATGTGCTCCTGGAAAAGTAACTATTACCCAAAGTACTTACATCTACATCAAACCATTTTTTGAGTGTGACTTCATTGGCGAAACGCTTTCAAAAAGTAAACGTGAGAAAATTGAAATGTATGTTGTCAAGAGAATTAAACATCAATTATCTTCTGATGAAAAAGGTTTAGTTCCAAACGAACGCTTTTTTCAAATACTAAATTTATATCTATATAGTTCTATCAATTACAACAAAGCAGAAAGGCATATCACGAAAGTATTAAGTGAAGGTCTTTCTGATAAGTTACATTACCACAGTTTAGAACATGTGAAAGACGTCGTTCGTGCAGTTGAAAGTATTGCTTTAACAGAAAATGTAACCGATGAAGGTTTATTTTTATTAAAATCTGCTGCTTCTTATCATGATGCAGGTTTTATTGAACAATATGACAAAAATGAACCAATTGGTGCGCGCTTAGCTGAAGAAATTTTGCCTAAGTATGGTTATACTGCTCATCATATTGAACAGATCAAAGAATTAATTTATGTTACTCAAATTCCCCATGCTCCTAAAAATAAATTAGAAGAAATTATTTGTGATGCAGATTTAGATTATCTAGGCCGTGATGACTTTCATGAAATTGCTGATCGATTAAGACTAGAATTACGTGAACATGGAAAAATTGATAGTGATAGAAAATGGGATGAAATTCAAGTCCAATTTTTAACAAATCATAAATATTTTACTCAAACAGCTATCAATACTAGACGAGCAAAAAAAATGGAGAATTTAGAACAGATTAAAAAAAGATTAGAAGAGAATAACTACAAAGATTAGGAAATTATTATAAAATGTTAATCAAATTATTATTTTTAGAAAAAATATTAACTTTAAAAAAAAGAAAGACAAATTTTTCAATGTTAATCTTTTTGTTTATTATTAACTTTGCACTTTAACTTACACGAAAAATACTTTAACTATGGAAACAAAAACATATATTGTCCCTCATGATTTCTCATCTGTAGCAGATAATGCTTTAAGTCATGCTATATCTACAGCAAAATCAATTGATGCTCAAATTTTTGTTTTACATGTTGTGCCTAAAGAAAAAAGTATCCCAGAAGCTGAAACAAAATTAAACGAGATTTTGTCTAAGTTTGATACAACTGTTAAAATCATTCCTAAAGTAAGAGTTGGAAATATTTTCGATGATATTGGTGATTTTGCTGCTGAACATCATGCTGAACTTATATTCATGGGGACGCATGGAACACATGGTTGGCAACATATAACTGGAAGTAATGCTTTGAAAGTAATTACGCATTCGGAAGTTCCATTTATTATCGTTCAAGATCGTAAAATCAGAGAGAATGGCTATAGAGATATAGTAGTTCCATTAGATTTAAACAAAGAAACGAAACAAAAATTAGCGATGGTTGCTAACTTAGCAACTTACTTAAAATCTAGAGTACATGTTATTACTCCAGATGAATCAGATGAATTTTTGAAACATAAAGTTAAAGCGAACATTCAATTTGCTAATAAATTTTTCAAAGAAAGAGGAATTGAAATTACAGCAACTTTAGCAAATAGTGGAAATTTCGATAAAGAAGTTGTTAGACATGCTGTTGCAATTGATGCAGATTTAATAGCAATAATGAACCTAAACAAAAATAATATTTTTGGTGCTGTAGTTGCTAATAATGAAACGTATGTAATTACAAATGATGCTCAAATTCCAACTTTGGTAGTGAACCCAGTTGACTCTCCATATGGAAGTGGTGTAATGTACAGCTAAAATCTTAAAATAAAATTGCTTAAAACCGCTGAGTCTCCTTAGCGGTTTTTTAAAATATAACCCAACAATAGAAGCTATAAGGTAATAGATATGCCAATAATTGGAAAGCTAATTAAAAAGACATCTGAGATTGCTTACAACAGAAACTTTAATAAAGGGATTGAATACGTTAATCAATTAAAAACGCTTTCTTGGTTATTAAATCGAGCTAAAAGAACAGATTTCGGTAAACATTATAACTTTAATATTTCATTGAAAAGTGCTGATATTGTTTCTGAATATCAAAAAACGGTTCCCATTACTAACTACGAAGAATTCTTTGAAGATTGGTTGAAAAGATCTATAAATGGTGAAAAACATCATACTTGGCCAGGTAAAATATCTTATTATGCGCTTTCTTCGGGAACAACTGGTTCACCAAGTAAACGTATACCAGTAACTAGACAGATGATTCGTTCTTTTCAAAAAACAAGTATTAAACAATTATCTACACTTCATAATTTAAATTTACCAAATACTCTTTTTAGCGCAAATTTTCTTGTAGTTGGTGGTTCATCTAATTTAACAGAAATCGGAACACATTATGAAGGTGATTTAAGTGGTATTCTTAAAAAACATACTTCCATTGTTGCAAGCCCATTTACTAAACCTGAAAACGATATTGCTAAAATTAAGGATTGGAGTAAAAAACTTGAAAAACTAGTTGAAAAAGCCCCATCATGGAACATAGGAATTATGGCTGGTGTACCAAGTTGGTGCATCATGTTATTGGAACGAATTATTGAAAAATATGAATTAAATTCAATTCATGACATTTGGCCAAATTTTGAAGTTTATGTTCATGGAGGTGTTTTCATGCAACCATATATTCCTAGATTAGAAAAAGTAATTGGTAAAAAAGTACACTTATTGGATACATATTTGGCAAGTGAAGGGTATTTTGCTTACCAAACTTCCCCTGATAGAGAAGGAATGAAATTGTTGTTGAATAATGGAATTTTCTATGAATTCGTTCCTTTTAATAGCGACTTTTTTGATGAATTTGGAAATGTAAAAGATAAACATAACGCCTTTTCACTATCTCAAGTTCAAGAAGGAATTGATTATGCACTCGTAATTTCAACAAATGCTGGACTTTGGAGATACATGATCGGTGATTTAGTAAGATTTGTAAATGTTGAACAAAGAGAGATTAAAATTACAGGTCGTATTAAGCAATTTTTAAGTTTGAGTGGAGAACATTTGTCTTTAGATAATATCAATTCTGCGATTCAAACTGTATCAAAAAAAATGAATGTTGAAGTTCCTGAATTTTGTATTTATGCAGATTTGGAAAAACAACGTCATAGTTGGTATATCGGCTCTAATTCAAGTTTTGATGCAACTACATTTATTGAAAATCTAGACAAACAATTAGGTGAAATCAACGATGATTATAAATCTTGTAGGAAATACAATTTAAATAATCCAACAATTGAAGTAATTGATCCAAATAAATTTTATTTGTTCATGGAAAAAATTGGAAAAGCTGGATCTCAAAATAAATTCCCTAGAGTTTTGAATACAAACCAATCAGCTAATTGGATTTCATTTCTTGCTGGTAATTTATAAGATCATTTTACCTCATAAACAAAAACACCTTCGGTTTCATTGTAAGGGTCTTCTTTCTGTTCTGATGAA
>CALPRR020000118.1 GCA_943326025.2 Candidatus Kuenenia stuttgartensis
ATCTAAAAAGATCCCTTCATCTCCTTTGTATTCATCCCTTGCACATGCGTAAGGTTGAAGATTTTTTATGTTATTTCTTATTAAGTTTTTCATTGTTTATTAATTATTTGAACCATAAAAGGCATATAAGGTCATAAAAGATTGGATTATAACATATAAATAAATGTCTGAAATATTATTTCGTGTATCAAAAAGATCCCCTCTTTTAATCTCCCCCACAATAGGAAAGACACTTATACCAATCTATATAATAACTATTATCCCTATTGAACATTGACTAAAAACTATTGACTAATCTCTCAATCTAATCGATACTGCGTTTTTGTGGGCTTGTAATCCTTCCGCTTCTGCCATTTGTTCTATTGCCCAACCAATTGCATTTAATCCTTCTTTGGATAATTGTTGAAATGTAATCTTTTTATAAAATGTATCTAATGATACTCCACTGTAATTTCTTGCATAACCGTTTGTTGGCAAGGTGTGATTTGTTCCACTGGCATAATCACCTGCACTTTCACAGCTGTAATTCCCTATAAATACTGATCCTGCATTTTGAATTTTATCGATTAACTGATTTGCTTTTTCAGTTGCTAAAATCAAGTGTTCTGGTGCATATAAATTACTGAATTCTATACTTTCTTCTAATGAACTCAAAACTATAAAACGACTATTTTCTAACGCTTTTGCTGTTATTTCTTTTCTTGGTAATTCCTCTAACTGAACTTCTACTTGCGCTATGATTTGATCTACAACCTCTTCATTTGTTGATAGTAAAATAACTTGACTGTCTGGTCCGTGTTCTGCTTGAGACAATAAATCCGCTGCAACATAAGCCGGTACGCATGATTCATCTGTAATCACAAGCACTTCACTTGGTCCTGCAGGCATATCAATCGCAACTCCATAACTTTGAGCCATTTGTTTTGCTGCCGTGACAAACTGATTTCCAGGTCCCAAAATCTTATCTACCTTTGGAATTGATTCAGTTCCAAATGTCAAACCTCCTATCGCTTGAATCCCTCCTGCTGCAACTACTTTTGTTACTCCAACTAATTCAGCTGCAAATAATATAGCTGGATTAATGTTTCCATTTTTATCTGGTGGTGTACATAAAACAATCTCTTTACAACCTGCAATTTTAGCGGGAACACCTAACATTAATACAGTCGAAAATAAAGGTGCTGAACCTCCTGGGATATAAATTCCAACTTTCTCAATTGCCCTTGCTTCTCTCCAACATTGAACGCCTGGAACTGTCTCGATAACTTTTTTCTCTTCTTTCTGAAAAAGGTGAAACTTCTCAATATTGTCTTTCGCCAAACAAATTGCTTCTTTTAACTTTTCTGAAATGGTATTTTTTGCTTCAGCGATTACTGAAGTTTTCACAATGAAATCTTCTACGTCCACTCGATCAAAGAAGTGCGTGTATTTTTGTATTGCTTCATCTCCTTTTGATTGAATCTCTGCGAATACTTGCTTCACAATTGTATCTAATGATTCAATTGATTTTGTTGGCCTTTTTGTTAATTCTGACCAATCGGTTTTATTTGGGTTTGTTATTGTTTTCATTTTTTGTTTTTTTTGTTACAGCCTTTGGCTGTTCGTTGGGGGCAGGGGCGAATTCCAATTCGCCCCTAGCCTACCATTTTTTCGATTGGGATTACTAATATGCCTTCGGCTCCGATTTCTTTTAGTTGATCTATTACCTCCCAGAATTGATCTTCTTTTATTACTGAGTGAATACTACACCATCCTTCTTCTGATAATGGCAATACTGTTGGACTTTTCATTCCTGGTAATATTTTGGAGATTTCATCCACTTTATTGATAGGTGCATTCAATAAAATGTATTTGTTTTCAGATGAATTTCTAACGGCTTTTATTCTGAATAACAACTTGTCTAATAATTGTTGTTTTTCTTCTGTCAACGATTTATTTGAAATCAAAACAGCTTCACTTTTCATGACTTGTTCTACTTCTTTCAAACCATTCATCACTAGAGTACTTCCACTGCTGACGATATCGAAAATACCATCTGACAATCCAATTCCGGGAGCTATTTCTACACTTCCTCCGATTTCTTCAATTTCAACTTGAATTTCTTTTTCATCGAAATATTTTTGCAACATCTTTGGATAACTAGTCGCTATCTTTTTTCCTTGAAAATAGTTTACATCTTGATATTCTTCTTCTTTCGGAATCGCTAATGACAGTCTACAGCTAGCAAATCCTAAGCGTTCAGTTAGAATGATATTTCTTCCTTTTTCAACCACTTCATTTTCTCCCAAGATTCCAATATCTGCTACTCCTTGCTCTACATATTGAGGAATGTCATCATCTCTTAAGAATAAAACTTCAATTGGGAAATTTGTAGCTAACGATTTAAGTTTACGGTCGCTGCTAGAAATGTTGATTCCACATTCTTTTAATAATTCAAGTGATTTCTCACTTAGTCTTCCGTTTTTTTGGATTGCAATTTTTAATTTACTCATTTTATTTATTTTTTGGTTTGAGTAAATCGAAGGGCGTATTAAACAAAAAACCCGTTTGACTTACTCAAACGGGTTTCGAAATATTTTAGATTATACACATATCATTTCCAGCTCGCTTGAGTGCTCGTATGAAAATGATGATGATGTAATTGTTTAATATTCACTTAATTTGTTTTTTTTTGTTGACACAAATATATGTTATTTAAAATTGAACTTCCAAATTATTTTTTTTAATAAATCTAAAATTTGTCCTAAACATTTTTGTTTTAAATAATTAATAATAAAGAAAAACATTTATTTTACAATTCTACAATTTGAATAATATTCACCGGACAATTAACTTTTGCCATGATATTATCTTCTAATTCATGATCATCGACTAAAACGCTATAAAAACCTCGTTTTTCTTTCCCTCCAACCAACGTGCACTTTCCGTCTTTACGTGAAATCCTCCAACGGTAATCCGCTGCTTCTACACAAGCATTACAGCCAATACACTTATCTCTTTGTTGAATGATTCGAATCATTTGATTGGCTCGTGTAATTTGTATAATTTATCTGAAGGTCGAATTTTGATATCTATTGGAAATGAGAAAACATCTCCTTTTTTGACAGCTTCTGTTACTTGATTTTCAACTCTAATTTCTGAAATAATTGTCTCAACGTAACCCGTTGTCGGTCCAGTAATCATTACCTCATCCCCTACTTTTAATGAATGAGAATCTAATTGAAATTCACCTACTTGTGCTTTTTCAAAATATTTTAAACCACGACCGATATATGTTTTTTGTTTCGTAGCCTTTGAACCGTATTCATCTGACCATTCTCCCATTTTCTTTCCAAGATAATATCCATCCCAAAATCCACGGTTAAATACTGTTGCTAATCGTTCTTTCCAATCTGCTACTTTTTCTTGATTATACGTTCCTTCTAAATATGCTTCGATCGCTTCGTTATAACAAGTAGTTACGACATGTACATAATCTGCTGAACGACCACGTCCTTCAATTTTCAGAACTGTAACACCTGCATCAATAATTTTATCAATGAAATCAATCGTACACAAATCTTTAGCAGACATGATGTATTCGTTATCGATTTCAAATTCAATTCCTTCTTCGTCTTTTACAACATATGTTCTTAGACAGTTCTGAATACAAGCCCCTCTGTTAGCTGAAGCAAAATGAGAATGTAAACTCAAGTAACATTTCCCTGAAACAGCCATGCACAATGCTCCATGTGCAAAAATCTCTACTTCGATTAATTTTCCTGAAGGTCCAGTAATTTCTCTACGTTTAATTTCTCTACTGATCTCACCCACTTGCTTTAAACTTAATTCTCTAGCAAGTACAACAACATCTGCATAGTTTGCATAAAATTCAACTGTATCAATGTTTGAAATGTTCGCTTGTGTTGATACGTGAATTTCTACTCCTACTTTTTTAGCATAATTCATCACTGCATGATCAGCTGCAATTACAGCAGTAATACCACTTTCTTTCGCTGCATCAATGATACGTTTCATTAAATTGATATCGTGATCGTATAAAACCGTATTCATTGTCAAATACGTTTTTATATGATGCTCTTTTCCTAATTCAGCAATTTTCTTTAAATCTTCAATCGTGAAATTATTCGAAGAACGAGAACGCATATTCAATTGTTCAACTCCGAAGTAAACAGAATTACATCCTGCATTGATAGCCGCCATTAATGCTTCATTCGAACCAGCTGGTGCCATTAATTCTATTGATCTTGATTTATTCATTGCTTTTGACTTAGAAAAACTTTTTGCAAAGGTAGGATATTCTTGTTGTTTTGGCAAGTTCGTGAAAGAATGTTGGACTTCGACTCCGCTCAGTCCGCGAAGCTTGTTTTATTTGGCTCTTTTTAGTAATTCTTCGTTGGAGGCTTCTTTTTCTTCTTTTTGGATTTTATCGTTTCCGAATTTGTAGCTGATTGAAATTCGAACTTGTCTTGAATCGTAATAATCTTTTGTAATCATTTGAATTCCGTTTGAAACACGATTCATTCGGTAAACATCTGATCTTAGAATATCTGTTACATTGATTGCTAGTTTCAATCTTTTTTGAAAAAGTAAATAGCGAAAACCAAAATCAAGACCGTAACAAATTTTCGTTCGATTAATTCCTTCAACAGATGGAAAACTATACCAAAAATTCAATTCACTTGAAAACGTTTTTCGTTTGTTTAAGTTAAATTGATTGTCTGTTTCAAAATACCCTCCAAAACCTTTTAAAGAAGAAAGTGTATAGGATAATGAAGAATTTGTTGAAGCAAAATAATATATGAATTCATTGTAATTTTCCCACCAACTAAATTTGTTAAATATGTAGTTGACATTGAATGCAATCTGATCACTTTCTATACAGTTTTGAAAGGTTGAAATTTGAATAAATGTTGTAGAATCTATGTTCGCTACATTTCCAATCCCATTCGCTAGCTTAGAATAAGTTAAAGTAAAATTTAAGGATTCTGAATGACTATAAGAAAGCTCAAAATTGTTCCTAAACTCTGGTCTTAAAAAGGTGTTTCCAACTTGATAAGCGTAAGGACTATTATAAAATCTAAATGGATTTAAATTGTAAAAAGTTGGTCGATTGATTCTTCTCGAATAGGTAAATCCCATTGAATGATCATTGAATTCTTTTTGAATGAAAAGAGTTGGAAATAATTTTAAATACGAATAATTATTTACTTGATTCAGTGTTACTGATTTCCCTTTTACATTTGTGTATTCAGCTCTAAACCCAGCTTTAACAACCCATGAATTAATATCTTTTCTCGCATCAAAATAAGCAGCATGAATGCTTTCATAATAGCCAAATTCATTCGATTGTAATGTGTCTTTTACAGGGATTGAATTAAGAATATTAAAGTAATCAAATCCAACTATATTCGTTAAATAACTACTTTTTAACCCTGTTGTTATAATTGATTTAGTATACGGTAAATCGAAATTCAACGAGCCTGTATAGGCATTTGTTACTCGTTTTCCAGTCACATTAAAATCACTCGCTGAATTGTTCAAATAAGCAATTTGACTATCATAATGTTTTGTTTCTAAAGTTCTGTTATCTTTTTTATCAAAATTCAACCAATCCAAGTTAAAAGACATCATTTTGCCCATCGCATCTATTGATCGCTTAATGTATGCATTAGCCGTTTGAAAAGAAAAAAGAATATCAGAATTAATGTTAGTTCTAAGTGATGAATCTATAAGTGTTAGTTTCTTAATATCTATTCCTGTCGTTCCATTATCCAATACTGAACTTAATTGTGATTGATATGAAAACCCTGTTTTTGTTTTATCATTTATTTTATAATCTAATCCAACATTTGCTTCTAAATTTGTGGATCCAATTTTAAATTTAGAACCAGAACTCCACGTATTTGAAGGATAATCAACAATCGATGATTCTGTCATTTGGTATTGTATTTTAGTCAGATTGAAATTCGTATGCAAAGAAATTTTACGCTTGTTATACGTTAAATTATACCCCCCATCAATTGAACTATATGAGTTTTGAGCGAAATTTGAAAATAGATTGGAGTTATACCCTTTTTTTAAGACATGCTTCATTACAATATTTATGATTCCCGAATTGCCTTCCGCATCATATTTTGACGGTGGATTAGTTATTACCTCAATTTTCGAAATATCTTCTGCAGAAATCGACCTTAAATATGTCACTAATTCCTCTCCTGTCAACTTTAACTGAAATTCATCGACATAAATGAATACTGAACTTTTACCCGTTATTGTAATCGAAAAATTATTTACTCTTACTCCAGGTGATTTTCTTATTACATCATAAGCTGATAAACCAATGGAAGAAATACTATTTTCAACGTTGTAAATTATTCTGTCAATTTGCTTTTCAATTAACGGTTTTTTATTTGTAATAGTAATCTCTTCAAGCTGTTTGTTTAGATTGAAATTAAATACAATAGTTGTGTCTGAGTTTATGTTTATAACGAATTGCTGTTCAATATTTAAATAACTTATGATGATATGATTAAATGAAGTAATGTTGCCAAAAGTAAAAAAGCCTATTGAATCTGAAAATTCACTTTGAACTGCAATTGTATCAATCATCAAATAGCAACTAGCAAGCTCTATTGGCCGATTATTTTCATCTAACACCTTTCCATTCAACTCATATTGTGCAAAATAACTTTGAACAAAAAATAAAATTAAAAATATGGAAATGAAGATTTTCAAATTTGCGATAATAAAACTTTAAACTAAAGTAATTAAAAATTGTAAATAATTTTAATTGATAAAAAAATGAAAATGCAATTGTAGGAGCGATAGATCCAACATATAATGGTAATTATACTACTGTTATAATAGAAAATGGATATTAAACTGTAACTTCAGGTATTTCATCAGTTGGAATTTATGACGTAACAAAAGTATTTAGTTACTTAATGATTTATTCAAATCCAAATAATGTTAAATTTAATGCCATTTTTACATCGACTGAAATAAAAATGTATAAAGTATTTTAGAAAATAAATTTGGTAAAAAAGTAAAAAATAGCAAACAATAAAATGATGGTGTCATGATTTAGCGATATGAAAAAAATGACCAACCAAATCTATTATGACAAAAAATAGCACAAACAAATTATATTAAATCATTACAAATAATCAAAGAATTTATATTTCATTTTAATTGATTTTATTCAATTTCTATATTGGTAATTTAACTTAAATTTAAACTATGAAATTAAAAATTACATTTTTCATGTTTTGCTTGATATATTTTAATTATTATGCACAAAACATTGAAATACTCGATCAAAATTCATTAAAACAACTTTCAGGAGTTGAAGTTTTTGAAGTTAATTCAGAAATAAAATTAATATCAGATAATAAAGGTAACATTGATATTTCCTCTTTATCGAAAACACAAAAGATTATTATCAAGAAAGAAATGTATTATGAACAAATATATAACTATAATGATTTATCTGAATTAAATTACAAAATTTATCTAATTGAGAATTTGAATTCGTTAGAAGAGGTTGTTGTATCTGCTAGTCGATTTGAAGAAAAAAGAAAAGATGTTGTTCAAAAAATACAAGTAATTCGAAATTCAGATCTACAAAATATCAATCAAACATCTACGGCAGATGTAATGTCAAATTCTGGGAATGTGTTTGTACAGAAAAGTCAGCAAGGTGGAGGAAGCCCAATTATTAGAGGTTTTGAAACAAATAAAGTATTAATGGTTGTAGATGGTGTTCGAATGAACAATGCGATTTATAGAGGAGGTCATTTACAA
>CALPRR020000119.1 GCA_943326025.2 Candidatus Kuenenia stuttgartensis
AATATTAAAAATGCTGTCTCAAAAGGACAGCATTTTTTTTGATAATAACTTTATTTCTTTGTTAGGAATCCCCAATATGTCGAACGGTTTAATCCATGTGATGTTGCAAAAGGATAAGCTGCTGTAAAACTTGCTGGAATTTTTAATTTTTTACGTTTCTCCCAAGATGTTTTATAAGCAGATACTATTCCATCAATGACTTCAATATAATCCATCATTTGTTTGGTATGTGTTTTCCAAAAATAAGTTTCAACTTGTTTGTTATTCAAACGATTCCATTTAATTTTTTCAGAAATAATCCAATTTTTCCAAATTTGATCCCAATCATTCCTTAAAAGCATCGGGTTAAAATTGTTAATCAAAACATTACGAATTCCATTGTCAACAAAATAAATAGCGTGACTTTTCTTTAATTCATATCGATGATTATTGAAGAAAGAAGGCAATTTGATTAAAACAAATGATTTTTCTAATAAATCGATATAACGCTCAACTGTTTCATTGTCTAAACCACATCGTTCACCTATGTCATTATATGAAATCGCATCCCCAACTTCGAAAGCTAAAATTTGAAGCATTCGCATCAATTTATCTCCTTTGTTAATTCGATCCGTTACACCCAAATTTGTAAAAACAACCTGCTCAACCAATTCTCTTAATTTTGGTTCTGCAAATTCTAAATCAGAAACTACTGATGGATAATTCCCATAAATTAAACGTTTTTCCAATAAACTTTCTTCAACTGGCAAACCATTGTGTTGTGCTAATTCATAAAAAGAGGGAGGCATAATGTAAACTTCCAACCCTTGTAATTGTAAAACTTCTTTTAAGATTTCATCCATTACAGGTTCGTATGAACACGTCATGATTAACGTAACGTCAAAATTTCCTGATAGAATTTCTTCAATGATTAATTGTAATTTATCGACATATTGCGCCTCTTGTAAAATCACAAAACGATGATCACCAAAAACGTTTTTTAAGACCGATTCATTCACCTCATCAAACATTTTTTTAACACTTTTCTTCGCTGCATTTAGTTCTAAAAAAGCTTGGTTTTCTTCTGTTAAAATCTGTTGAACCATTTCTTTTTTGCCAACAGCTCTTGGTCCAGAAAGCATCAATAAACGATTATTAAATATCTTTTCTTTGATTGAAGTATATTGAATTCTTGGTATCATATTCCGTTTTCGTTTGAAACAAATGTAGCAGAATTGTATTACTATCCGCTTTAATAGTTTAAAAAATGCGATTTTTGTTGAAAACTCGGTTTAAAAAGTTCATTTTAAATATTTTTTCAAAAACAATTTTTAATTCAACTTTTTGCGTAACTTCAAATAATCAAATTAAAAATATGTTAGAAAAAGTTCCTTTAGACAAGGTTTTATTTTTAGATATCGAAACCGCACCACAAGTTTATCGATTCAACGAATTAGAAGTAGAAGCGCAACATTTGTTTGAATCGAAAACACGCTTCATGCAAAACGATACAAAATCGTTTGAAGAATTGTATAATGAGCGATCAAGCATCTATGCAGAATTCGGAAAAATCATTTGCATCTCTGTTGGATTTGTTCATGAAACAAGAACAGGTAGACAAATTCGCATGAAATCATTTTACCACGATGATGAAGAAATTCTATTAAAGCAATTTGTTGATTTATTGAACGACCGTTACAATACTCCTTATCATATTTTATGTGGGCACAATGCCAAGGAATTTGATTTCCCATACATCTGCAGAAGATTATTGATCAATGGAATGAAATTACCAGCAATTTTAGATATCGCTGGAAAAAAACCATGGGAAATCTCTCATTTAGATACGATGGAATTATGGAAATTCGGTGATTATAAATCGTTTACATCTTTGGCATTACTATGTCATATATTCAAAATACCAACTCCAAAAGATGATATTTCAGGAGCTGATGTTGCAAGAGTTTATTACGAAGACAAAGATTTGGAACGCATCAAAGTATATTGTGAGAAAGATGTTGTGGCGTTAATCCAACTCTTCCTTCGGATGAAAGGGGATGAATTAGTTGATGATGGGGAGATTTATTATTCTAAGTAAAAAATAGAGTCTTTCATTAATTTAATAAAATTACATATTTGGAAATATAATTTCCAAATATGTAATTTTATTATTACATTTATACCTAACAAATGGTCATTATTTCTAAATCGACATTAAAAATATTTGGAGAAAAGCATAAAGATTCAATTGATTCGATAAATCATTGGTACGAAATTGTGAAAGGTGAAAATTGGTCGTCTTTTTCTGAAGTAAAAAACACATTTAATTCTGTTGACTATGTTGGGAATGATAGATATGTTTTTAACATTAAAGGAAATAAGTATCGTTTAGTTGCACTAATTTTTTTTGATAGACGAACACTGTTTATTCGATTCATTGGTAAACATTCAGATTATGACAGAATTGATTGTTCAAAAATATAATAAAATGGAAATTAATAATAGAGAAGATTACGAAATTGTAATGAAACAAATTGAAGTATTACTTCAAAAAAGCACAGAAGGTGGATTGGCTTTATTGTCTGAAAATGAAAAAGATAAATTAGCATTATTATCCTTAAAAGCAGAAAAATTTGAAGATTCAATTCCACTTCTTCCTATAAAAGCACCCTCTACAATTGCTGAGATGATACGATTAAAAATGTTTGAAATGAACATTAAACAAAAACAATTAGCAAAATTATTAGAAGTTAGTGAGGCTAGAGTTTCTGAAATCCTATCTGGAAAGCGTAAATTGACATTTGATTTAGCAAAAAAATTACATTATAAATTAAAAATTGAAGCCGATTTTATTTTACAAGTTGATTGAGCAATAAAGGTCATTAATATTTATAAATGTACTTTTTAAAATAAATTTTTTCTGGTTTATTTAAACAACATTTTATTCGAAATTAACTACTTTTACATCTATGGATTCCAAAAAAGGTATAGCAATTTTAGGATCGACTGGTTCGATTGGTACGCAAGCATTAGATGTTATTAAAGCACATCAAGATAAATTTGATTTACAAGTTTTAACTGCACATCGAAATGCGGATTTGCTAATTCAACAAGCGATTGAATTTAAACCTCAATCAGTTGTTATCGGAGATGAAAGTCAATACGAAAAAGTAAAGCAAGCTCTTTGGGATCATGATATTATTGTTTACGCTGGAGATGAAGCACTTTGTCAAGTTGTTGAATCAAATGAAGTACATACTGTATTAACTGCTTTGGTTGGCTATGCTGGACTGAAACCAACGATTAGCGCTATCAATGCAAAGAAGACAATTGCTCTTGCAAATAAAGAAACATTAGTTGTTGCAGGTGAATTAGTCACAAAATTGGCAAAAGAAAATGCTGTTAACATTTATCCAGTCGATTCAGAGCATTCAGCGATCTTTCAATGTATCGTAGGTGAATTCCATAATAAAATTGAAAAAATCTATCTGACAGCTTCTGGAGGGCCTTTTAGAGGTTGGTCTAATGAACAAGTAAGAGATGTAAAACCTGCTCAAGCATTGAAACATCCAAATTGGGATATGGGAGCAAAAATCACCATTGATTCTGCTTCATTAATGAATAAAGGTTTGGAAGTGATTGAAGCGAAATGGTTGTTTAATTTGAAACCGGAACAAATTGATGTTATCGTTCATCCTCAATCAATCGTTCACTCGTTGGTTCAATTCGAAGATGGAAGTATGAAAGCACAAATGGGATTACCAGATATGAAATTACCGATTCAATTTGCTTTGGCGTATCCAAATCGTTTGAAATCTGATTTTCCACGTTTCAATTTTATGGATTATCCTCAATTGACATTTGAACAAGCTGATAGAAATACCTTTAGAAATTTAGATCTTGCATACATGGCAATGGATATGGAAGGAACAGCTGCTTGTTTGTTAAATGCTTCTAATGAGATTGTAGTAGAAGCTTTCTTAAAAGAAAAAATAGGATTCTTAGACATTGCACGAATCAATGAGAAAACATTGTTGACGTGTCAAAATATTAAAAATCCATCGTATGAAGATTTTGTAGAAAGTGATCGAGAAGCTAGAGCGTTTGCTTTATCTCTGATTTAATTAAGCTTTATTTCGCTACTTCTACTCGTAAATCGATGTCTAAAATTTCATCGATTACAGATTCAGTTATTCCTTGTTCTAAGATAAATACGTATTTTCCTGTTTTAGGTAATTTACGCTTTTTGAAATACAATGAATTTTCTACAACCGTTCCAGTTTTAATACCCGTCCAAGTTCCATCTGGATTGGTAATCAACATTTGGAAAGGTTCGCGACCTTTTTCATTGGATGGTGTAATAGTGTTCATATACATCCACAAATTACTGTATTTGTAATCTGTTGTCGTACGAATAGTCACAATAAAATTATATGGCTTAGAAATGTCTTTAATGTCCACTTCAAATCGAGGTTTCACTTTTTGACTCCAAACATTGTTATCAAAAGAATATACTTTTTCATAATAAGGTTGTTCTCCACAGCTTGTGAAGAACGCCCCTAAAATGATAAATACTATAAAAATCCTACGCTTTGTTTTCATTGTTCAAAGGATTATTTGGATTTGGTTTTTTCTTGTAATTTTTCTTTTTCTTCTTTCTAACAATTGGCTCACCATTTTCATTCAACTGAGGAGTTGCTTGAGCTTGAGGCTGTGGTTGTGCCGGTTTGTTTTGATTCGGATTTTGATTTGGATTCACCCTGGGTTTATTCACAACAGGCCTATTCGCAATAGGTTGTTTTTGAACTTCAGGTCTTGAAGAATTTTCAGTTGCAACTGCCGTTCCTTCAACAGGATTTATTCCAGCTGGTTTCTTTTTCTTCTTCTTCTTGTTTTTAGATTTATTGAACGTGTGTTCAAAACGATTTAAACTATCTTGACCAACAACATTCGAATAATCAGGCTCTTTAATTGCAACAGGTGCAGTATATTCCAATAATTCAACTGGTTTTTTGCCTGCAATGTTCATTTCAATAATTTCTCTTACTCTTTCAGGAGCTAAAGCAATTAATCCTGAAGCCATATCACCTTCGTATGCATACCATAACTGACGTTTGAAAACATCTGTTTTGATATGATAAGCATTCCCTTTTTCAGTTCTCAATTTGGTGTCCACCTTTGGAAATGACTTCAATGTTTCGATGTACATATCCAACTCGTAGTTCAAACAACATTTCAATTTACCACATTGTCCCGCTAATTTTTGAGGATTCAATGATAATTGTTGGTAACGAGCTGCAGAAGTTGAAACAGATCTGAAATCTGTTAACCATGTAGAACAACACAATTCTCTTCCACATGAACCAATTCCACCTAAACGAGAAGCTTCTTGACGAGAACCAATTTGACGCATTTCGATAC
This sequence comes from Candidatus Kuenenia stuttgartensis, assembly GCA_943326025.2. Taxonomy (GTDB): domain Bacteria; phylum Bacteroidota; class Bacteroidia; order Flavobacteriales_D; family Crocinitomicaceae; genus CAIUKX01. Next base: position 5,401 of record CALPRR020000119.1, read on the forward strand.
GTACTTTGAATTCTTCAGCCATGTTTTTAATCAACTGACGAAAATCTACACGTCCATCAGCTGTGTAATAAAACGTAGCTTTTGATAAATCTCCTTGGTATTCAACATCAGAAATTTTCATTTCCAATCCTAAATCGATAGCTAATGTTCTTGAACGGTACATCAACGATTTCTCTAAAGACCTCGCTTTTACCCATTTATCGATGTCTTCTTGCGAAGCAATACGATGTATTTTTTTAGCTTCCAATGGTTTAAAATTGGAATCTTTTTTTCGTACTTGTATTCTGGCTAATTCTCCAACAACTGAAATAACTCCAACATCATATCCTGGACTTTCTTCTACAACAACAACATCTCCAACTTGTAATGTCAAGTTTTTAGTGTTCTTATAGAAACTTTTTCTACTGTTTTTGAATCTTACTTCTACTATATCATATGGTGCTTGAGAACTTGGTAACGTCATGTTAGCCAACCAATCATACACTTCTAATTTATTACAACCACCAGAACTACAAGTACCATTGTTTTTACATCCGCGGGGAGTTCCTCCTCCACTACTACAACTGGCACAACTCATATTCTTGATTTAATTTTACGTAAAAATAGAAAATATATTTGAATTCTTTGTTTGAAGTAAACGTCTCTTCATCTTAATGAGAATTAAATTACTTTTGATACTATATGCATCACCTCCCTTTAATCACCTTTCGCTAACGTTTAGTCTTCGAAAATATATTTGCTCTACTCAAGGAGGGAAATCCAAAATTCAAAATCTAAAATCTAAAATTCTTAATAGCTCATTTCTACAATTTTCACAACATCATCTGGTTTCACGGCTTTATGTTCACCTAAACCTAACCAACCTCTTTGAATAAAACGGTCTGAAATTTTCTCCGCAGTTCCTGCGAATTCAGTTGTATATTCTGAAAGTTTTGTATTGATATCTAATGAATGAAAAAAGCTTTCCATACGTTCTATCGCTTTTGTTGCTTTTTCTTCCGTTGAACCCGTCGTTATTCCCCAAACGCGTTCTCCAAATTGCGCTAATTTTTCTTTTTTAGACTCAAAATTATAACGGTAATGAGATGGTGCAATGATTGCCAATGTGCGAGCATGATCAATTCCATACATTGCTGTTAATTCATGTCCAATTCCATGGATTGCCCAATCTGTTGGAACACCTTTTTGAATTAATCCATTCAATGCCATTGTACAACACCACATGTAATTTGCTGCTGCATCGTAATAAGCCGGATTTTCAATAATTGTTGGAGCAACTTCAACCAATGTTTGCATAATGCTTTCAGCAAAACGATCTTGTAATTTTGCTTGTGTTGGATACGTCATATATTGCTCCATCACATGTGTAAAAGCATCTGTAATTCCATTTGCTAATTGACGTTTTGGAATTGATTGAATAACTTGAGGATCTAAAATTGAAAATTGAGGAAACAATCCTGGTCCGCCCATTCCCAATTTTTCATGCGTTGCAACTTTTGTAACCACTGCTCCTGAATTCATTTCAGAACCAGTTGCTGGCATCGTTAAAACTGTTCCAAAAGGCATTCCTTTTTCAGTTCGTATGTATTTTGCTAAAATATCCCAAGGTTCATCTCCTTCATACAAGGCAGCAGAAGATAAAAATTTCGTTCCATCAATTACAGAACCACCACCAACAGCTAGTAAATAAGTTATTTTTTCACTTTTGATGATTTTTAAAGCTTCTAATAAAACTTCATATTCTGGATTCGCTGGTATTCCTCCAAATTCTACGATATCGTAATTTTCTAAAGCTGCTTTTACTTGGTCATAGATGCCGTTTTGTAGAATACTTCCTCCACCGTAAAGCAATAATACTTTTTCAGTTGACGGTATCTCTTCTGCAAGTTTTGCAATAGTGTCTTTCCCAAAAATTATTTTCGTCGGATTTTTAAAATCGAAGTTTAACATAGTCAAATGAAATTGTAAAGTGTACTATACAAAAATAGCATTAAATTGTATAGTAGACTATACAAAATCAAATAGCTCCTTTGGCTTTTAATTCTAAATATTTGTTGATGGAATTGATCGATAATTCTTCAGGTCGAGTAAGGATTGTGTGGATACCATTTTGAGAAAGTTCTTGCGCAATGCGTGACTTAACAGATACCATTTTCTCCGAAACAACCGTTTTGTAAATATCTCTTGTTGTTTTAACCGGTTGATAAGCCATTTCTTCCAGCTCATTATTTTTAAAAAACACAACAACCAATACATGTTTTTGATTGATTTTACGAAGTATCGGTAAGGCTCTTCGCATTGCAAACTCTGTTTCGAAATTTGTATGTAAAATCAACATCGAACGAGTTTTAATCGTTTTACGAATGGA
>CALPRR020000120.1 GCA_943326025.2 Candidatus Kuenenia stuttgartensis
ATACTCAAAATAATATGAGAGATTAATAGAAAATAGTACAAACCTGGATTAGAACCACCATAATGCGTTGGATCACTTGTCATATGATAAGCAACATAACAAGCCAAAAACAATAAAGACAAAAGCAAAGAAAGACGAATATAACGTCTATGAGCCAATTGATTCTTTCTTTTGATAGCGATTAAAGCCATAATCAAATAAACTGCTGTAACACCATTTATTGTAGCATAAAACTTAGGTAAAAATGATAAATTAACACCTTCTACTTTAACACCAAATAGAATAGCAACTACAACAGGAATTGCAATTGAAGCAGCATAAATTGCAGTTTTTGCGTTTTTAAGTTTTTTGGGATCAGTTAACATTGTACTCATATTTCAATAATTTTCTTAAATCTGTTTCTAATCTATTCACTTCATTTGGATCTGTTCCAAGATAAACTCCTCGAACATACCCTTCTCTGTCAACTAAAGTAAACGCACCTGAATGCGCATATCCACCTTCTGATTCAGCATCTTGTCCTGCAAATATCTGAAAATAATTAATACCTAAGTCATGAGTCGCTGCTTCATTTCCAGTAAAAAATTGCCAATTTTTAGCAGTAATCTTATTTTTCACAATGTATTTTCTCAATTCAGATGGAGTATCATTTTTTGGATTGATACTAAAAGACATAAACTGAAGGTAGTTTTCTATATCTTTTGTGTCATTATTCAACCGAATCATTTGTTTAGTCATTGTTGGACAAATCGTTGGACAGCTCGTAAAGAAAAATTCAGCAATCCAAATCTTTCCTTTCATTGAAGAAGATTTTATCATTACAGAATCTTGATTCAAATAGGCAAAGTCAATTATTTTTGGATATACTGTATCAGCAACTTCTACACCGTCAACCATTCGATATTCAATATCAAAATTACCAACATATGGTAAAACTTTTTGAGTTGTAGGTTTCGATTTACAAGAAAAAAGAATTAAAATACCTAAAAGAAAATAAATCGTTTTCATCTTACTTGTTTTTGCTCAAATTTAATTTATTCTCCTTAGCATATTGCTTCTGTAGTAAAGCAATATGTTGATTCATTCTACGAATTTCACCTTCATTACTTCCTCTACCAACCATTCTCAAATGATTTGATTTATCTAACAATAACATCAATTCTGTATAAGCTTCACCTCCAAAATATTTTTCACCTTTTTGAAGTAAAGAATGTCCATTGTGTTTAATTGAATATAAAGATTTTGCATCACCCTTCGCTAATATCCAGATTTTTGGATCATACCCAACAATATTATCGTACATTGAAGCTTTAATTCCAGATAAATCATTTACTGCATTTCCTTTCGTATCAGTAACAAATGAAATGATACGAACTTGCTTCATCTTTTTACGATTCTTACGAATATGCTGATAAATCAATTGATCTAAATGCCAAGCGGAAACTGCACAAGTATCAGGACATGTTGTCTGTAATGTTGTAACTAAAACCACTTCGTTTAGAAAATCTTTGGAAGTGAAATGATTTCCATCTCCATCTTCAAAAGAATAGTTGATTACTTTACCATAATCATCCAATTCCTTGAATTTGTGTTCACATCCTCTTGAAGAAATGAATACTAATAAAAAAGCCGGTCCTACTAAAAGAAGTGATACCACAACTTTTGTTAGACCGGCAGAATATTTACTTGCCATAAGCAATAAAATTTTTAAATAGCGTGAGATTCCCAAACAGATCTAACATAATTAGATTCTGTTAATAAGATAAAAATCAAATAAACAATAAAAATAATGTAAGGAACTAAAATCACATACTTTAAAGCTTTTTTCTCATCACCCAAGTGCATGAATGACAATACAATATATCCAGCTTTAACTAAAGTCATTGCAATGAATGAGTATTTAACTAAAGGCCAAATAGAATCATGTTGCTTAATGAAAGCACCCAACATAACTTCTACAACTGTAATAGCTGTTAATATAGCTGTAACTTTCCAAATTTTCTTACGAAGAACTTTTCCTTCTTCTTCGCTATGGTGAGTATCTAATGAGTACTCATAAATATCGTCTCTTTCCATGATTGTTTCTTTTTAATAATTATACAAGGTAGAAGAATGTGAAAACGAAAACCCAAACTAAATCGACAAAGTGCCAATATAAACCTGTTTTTTCAACCATTTCGTAATGACCTCTTTTATGATATAAACCTCTTAATACACCAATTAAAATAATAATATTAATACAAACTCCAGAAAATACGTGGAAACCGTGGAAACCAGTAATAAAGAAGAAAAATTGAGCATATTGTTGAGTACCATATTCGTTTTCTTTCAAGTTAGCACCATAAATAACTTTATGAGGCTCACCTGAATTAATTGATGCATAATACTGTTTTGAAGCGTCAGCTCCTTCAATACGATCATTCAATTTGTATTTAGTTCCTTTTACTTTAATAATTAAAGTCATGTCTTTATCTTCAGCTTTGTTAACTTTAGCTTCAGAACCATCATGTAAAGTAATCATTCCATTTTCAACATGACCAGCAACAACAGCGTGTTGATATTGGTGCATTAAATCTTCCGTAATTATTTCACCTTTCTTATGGTGATTACCAGCTTTAGTTACAGTGAAATTTTGAAGTTCACCAAACTCTCCATGAACAATTGCTTGAGAACCATCAGCTAATTCAACTTTTCCAAATTCTGAACCGTGAATAAAGTGAGACCATTCCCATGCTTGAGAACCAACGAAGAAAAAACCACCAATAATAGTAGCAATCATCCATTTTACAACGCCTCTTTTATCCATTCTATGTCCAGCCTCTACTGCTAATACCATTGTTACTGAAGAGACGATCAGAATGAACGTCATTAAAGCAACATATAACAAAGGATAACCATGACCTAGGAAAGGCATAGAATTAAATGTTTCCTCACCAATTGGCCATGCATCTAGTGTATTAAATCTAGTAAAACCGTAAGCAATTAGTAACCCTCCAAACGTCAAAGCATCTGACACAAGGAAGAACCACATCATCAATTTCCCATAACTCGTACTAAAAGGAGAAACTTTACCTCCCCATAATGTAGCCGAATCAATTTCTTTTGTAGCGTGTCCTGACATTGTATAAATATTTTGTGCAAGTTTAATGAATAAAATTTAAAATTTAATAAATCTTTGTTGAAAAATAATCAATTAAATTTAATAAAATCATACTTCAAAAGGATATTAATCTTACTTGTTTACTGATTTTATTAACAATCAAAGCTTATTTTTAATGAATATAAATAAGGAAAACCAATAAATAAATCCATAAAAAGCCTAGGAAATGCCAAAATATAGCTCCGACTCTTAAGCTTAAAGTATCTTGAGAATTAAATTTACCTCTCAAAGTCAAAATAGTCATTTTACCTGTATACATTAAAGTAAAAATAATATGTAATAAATGTAAAACAGTAATAATGTATAGATAAGAAGTTGCTGTATCAGCTGTTTCCATCACTTTTATTTGATAATATTTAGATAAAACTCTTCCATTATAATAAAGCTCTCTGTTTTTGTAATCTAGTTCTTTTCCTTTGTAATAAATGTGAAAATCTTTACCTATTTCTCCTTTTACAAAAAAGTCTCCTCTAGAATCTCCAATGTTAACAGCTAATGATTGCAAACGATATAAATCTACGAATTGCAATTCTTTGCCATCAACTGTTGTCAATTTACCATTTATAAGAGCTAAAGGCTGTTGTTTGTAATAAAGAAGGAAATCTTTTCCGTAATTTGAAACAGTTAGGTTTTTACCTCTTTCATATCCTTCAAATTGAGACATGAATTTTTGTAAATCAGAAAATTCTGGAGCTGCCATTTTATGACCACTAACATAATAATCATTACAATTTACATCTAAGAATTGACCTTTATATTTTACTTCAAAGTAATCACCATACCTACCTTCAGTAACGATAATATGGTTATTTACAGCATGAATTCCTTGTTCAGATAATTGATTATACCCTTTGAATTGAAAGTATACAAATGATAAACCTAACAGAAATGAAGTCACAACAAAAATCTTTGCCATTTTTAATTTGTCTTTTTTAGCATATTTAATCCCAATATGAACAAATAAACTACTCAAAACTATCACAACAGTGCTTATCCAAAACGCAGGAGGCATTGTGTACTTTAACCAAAAAGAATCACCCATTGACACGATGTATCCTGAAGATAATCCTGCAAACACCATGAAAACACTGAACATCAAAAGATAGATCAGATTTTTTCTCATTTTCTCTTTTACCTCAGGAGAAAGTTGATTATCAAACTCTTGTCTCATTATACGATCGTTTTAATGTAAGCAGCAATTGCATCTGAATTACGATCAAACACATACAAAAACTGCATGATTGGTAAATATATAAACGATGCAAACATCAATCTTTTTGCATCTTTATCTTCTAAAGAAATTAATAATTTATAGGATTGAAGAAAGAAAAGTGTTCCCATTACAACTCCCACATAAAGTGTAATATCGCTTGTCCAATTCAATAGCCAAGGCAATAAACTGAAAGGAATTAATAATAATGAGTAAATCGCAATTTGATAAGCGGAGTTTTTAGACTTTCCATGTTTTGAAGGCAATAATGAAAAACCACCAGCTTTATAATCATCATAAACTACCCAAGCAATTGCCCAAAAATGAGGGAATTGCCAAATAAACTGAACAAAAAATAAAATCCCTGGTAAATATCCAAATTTCCCCGTTGCTGCAACAGCACCTAACATTGGCGGAATAGCACCTGGAAAAGCTCCTACAAATACAGCCCATGAAGTAATTCTTTTCAATGGAGTGTACATAAAAACATACATTATATATGCAAACAAACCTAAAACAGCTGAAGGTAAGTTAATTAAGTATAACATATAAGTACCTACTAGTAAAGAAACTATTACTACTGCAACAGCCTCATTTACGGACATATTATCTTGAGGAAGCGGTCTGTTTTCAGTTCGCTTCATCAATTTATCTAATTCTTTTTCCCAAATTTGATTCGAACCATTTGAAGCTGCTGTCACTAATAATCCACCTACAAGCAGTAAAACTATTTCTTTCGTATCATTTCCATTTGCAAATAAATATCCCGATAAAGCTGAAAGAATTACTAATGCAGATAAACGAAATTTTGTAAAAACAATATACGTCTTAATTTTTGCTCCGATTGACATATTTTACTAACCGTGTTGAAATTTTGGATACAAATGTAAGCAATATTCATCCCGAATGATTTTTTTAAGGTCATAATTTTATCCTTTCAAAAGAAAATTTAATTATTGTTAGACCAATTGAATTTATTGCCTGTAGAATAAGTAATTTTGAGCTGTTAAATTTTATCAAAATGAAAGCTAAAAAAGCATTTGAAACTTTATCTGTGACAACGAAAGTTGTTCTTCCTAATGATACAAACACTTTAGGGAATTTATTTGGTGGTCAACTATTAGCTTGGATGGATGTCATCGCCAGTGTTTCTGCACATAGACATTGTAGAAGAGTTGTTGTTACAGCTTCAGTAAACAATGTATCATTTCAGGAACCAATTGCGCATTCTGCAATTGTTACTCTGGAAGCTAAAGTTTCTCGTGCATTTAACTCCTCAATGGAGGTATTTGTAGATGTTTTTGTTGAAGATCAAGTTACTGGTATTAAACGTAAATCTAATGAGGCGATTTATACGTTTGTTGCTGTTGATCAACATGGTGGACCAATTCAAGTTCCTGAATTAATACCTGAAACTGAAGAAGAAAAATCTAGATATGAAGGTGCATTAAGAAGAAAACAATTGAGTTTGATTTTAGCTGGTAAGATGAATCCAAGCGATGCATCTGAATTGAAAGCACTCTTTATTTAATTATAAATTTTAGATTTTGAATTTTGGATTGAAAAATTAATCCAAAATTCAAAATCAATAATCTAAAATTTATATTACATTGCCTCAGCAACCACTTCTTTAACTTCTGGAATATGTTGTTTTAGAAGATTTTCAATTCCTCCTTTTAAAGTTGCTGTTGAAGAAGGACATCCTGAACAAGCTCCTCTCATAATAACAGTTACAACTCCATCTTCGTAACTTCTGAAATCGATTGCTCCACCATCATTTTCTACTGCTGGACGAACATATTCGTCTAATAAAGCAACAATCGCTTCATCAAATTCACTTGGTTCGTAAACTTTCGTTGGTTGATTATCTTCTTGTTTTACCTCAACTGGTTTTGGAGCTGGCATCATTACTAAAACATCTTTTCCAAAAGAAAGATATTCTTTCACAAATTCACGCAATTCCATTTGAACAAAATCCCAAGAAATATCTTCCGATTTTGTAATGGTAACAAAGTTAGCCGCGATAAACACTCCTTTTACAAAAGGAAAATTAAATAATTCTTCAGCTAAAGGTGAAAATCCTTTTGCTTCTGCTCTTGATGTAAATTCTACTGAATCACCTGTAATCAATAAATATTTGTTCGCCACAAACTTCATCGTATTCGGATTCGGTGTCATTTCTGCATATACTGTAACTGGAACGTTCATTGTTTTTGATTTTTACACAAAATTAACTTAAAGATTGATTGAAAATTAATTTTTTATCATAAAAAATGGTAAGTTTGATAAATTCAATTTATAAATGAAAAAATTCGCACTTATTGCTTTTTCAATATTTTACTTGTTAATTGTAACAGGTGTGAATTTGAATATGCATTATTGTGGCGGAAAATTAATAAGTATATCCATCGCTCAAACTTCAAATGAAATTGGATGTTGTGGTGTTAAAAAAAGCTCTAAAGGTTGTTGTCACGATCAATCAACATATATTAAGTTGAAAGATAAACATATTCAATCTGCAGACTTAAAAATGTCTGTTAAATTAATTAGTTCAATTTTAATTACTTCAGAATTTAATGTCTCAATTAACGAATTAACTTCAAAATCTGAAATCGTTTCTAATTATCATTCTCCTCCACCAAATTACAAGATTCCTCTTTTTCTAAAAAATCGCGTTTTAATTATTTGATTCAATATTATTTATAGACTATTTTAAAATAGTCATTGTTAACTTCTGTGTATTAAGCACAACTTTTGAAAACATTAAAAAATATTATCATGAAAATCACAACATTTATATTCAGTATATTAGGCTTAACGCTTTTTACCTTAAATTCTTGTTCAACAACTGAAACAAAAGAAAAAATACCTGCAACTGAAACCGTTGTTGAAAACGGAATTGCAACTTCAACATTTAAAGTTTGGGGTAATTGCGATATGTGTAAAGAAACAATTGAAAATTCATTAAAAGTAGAGGGAGTTCAAAAAGCTGATTGGAACTCTGATACCAAACTAATGAAAATCAGTTATGAAACCTCAAAAATTTCATTAGATCAAATTGAAAAAAACATCGCAAGCGTTGGATACGATAATGTGAAATATAAAGGTAACGATGATGCCTATTCATCTTTGCATGAATGTTGTCAATATGAACGCAAATAGATGAAAATACTAGTTATTTTAGTATTCTCTTTTTCAATTTCAATTTCATATTCTCAATTAAAAGGAACGGTTTTCGGAACAAATCAGAAGAAAAAAGAAACGTTAATTGGTGCTACTGTCCGTTTATTAAATGCAAAAACGGGAACATTCTCTGATGCTGAAGGTCGATTTGAATTAATTCTACCAAAAGAAT
>CALPRR020000121.1 GCA_943326025.2 Candidatus Kuenenia stuttgartensis
AAGTCAATAGACAAAACTAATTTAGAATAAAGATTAATATTCAATGGGAAGTCAAACTAATGACTAATGACTATTGACTAAAAACTTATAATAAAATGGAATTATTAAGATTTTTTACAGCAGGTAACGTAGATGATGGGAAAAGTACCCTTATCGGACGATTATTATTTGATAGCAATTCAATTTCAACAGATATCATTGAAACGCTTACAAAACAAAGTAAAGTGACTGGAGTTGGTGCAGAGATTGATTTAGCTTTGTTAACAGATGGTTTAAGGGCCGAAAGAGAACAAGGAATTACAATTGATGTAGCTTATAAGTATTTCAGTACAGATAAACGTAAATTTATCATAGCAGATACACCAGGACATGCTCAATATACGCGTAATATGTTTACAGGAGCTTCAAATGCTGAATTAGCAATTATTTTAGTAGATGCTCGTAACGGAATTACTGATCAAACAAAGCGACATAGTATCATTTCATCAATTTTAGGTATTCCTCACGTTTTAGTATGTGTGAATAAAATGGATTTAGTGAATTACGACGAGGCGGTATTCAAAAAAATTGAAAGTGATTATTTAGAATTTGCTAAACCTTTGAATATTGGTAAAATTTCATTTATACCAGCAAGTGCTTTAGCAGGAGATAATGTTGTAACACCATCTGAAAATTTAAGTTGGTTTAAAGGTCCAGCATTGTTACAATTTTTAGAAGAAGTTGAAATTGTGAAAAATACAGTTGTTTCTGATGCTCGTTTTCAAGTTCAATATGTTGTAAGACCTCAAACAGATGATTTACATGATTACAGAGGTTATGCTGGAAGTGTTTTATCAGGAAGCTTCAAAGTAGGGGACAAAATTAAGATTCTTCCTTCTGAAAACGAAACTGAAATAACACGCATCGAAAGTAATTTAAAAGATGTTACTGAAGCAGGAGCAGGTTTACCCGTAATTTTACATTTGAAAGAAGATTTAGATATAAGTCGTGGAAGTACAATTGTACCAGCAAATCATTTGCCATCATTAGAAAAAGAAGTTAATGGAACAATTTGTTGGATGGACAATAGTGCTTATAAACCGGGACAAAAGTTGATTTTTCAACAAAATAGTTTTAGGACGAAAGCGGTAATCAAAGATATTGAAAGTAAGGTAGATATTCATACTTTTGAGAATTTAGAAAGCGACGGTACTATTTCATTAAATGATTTTTGTAAAGTATTCATTAAAACTGCTGATGCTGTAAGTTTTGATTCTTACCAGAACAATAGAAAAACAGGAGCTTTTATTTTAATTAATGAAAATACAAATAGTACAGTAGCTGCTGGTGTAATTGACTAAAAGTTTATAGATGAAAACATTGATTGAAGAGTTATACGAAATTCACAAGGAAAAGACAGTTTTACCTGCACCTTTGTTGGTTAATAATTTTATTGAAACTCTTTTTTCAATTCTTTTTCCTACCTATAATAACAAGACATTTGCAAATAAAGAAAAATTGGAAGAAGAGTATGCTAAAAACAAAGAGCAACTTTCGATTTTATTATTACATGTTAAAGATTATCTAAACGAAGATGTAGATGCTTTTGTTGAAAAATTTTATGATAAATTACCTCTGATTTACAAATGTTTAATTGATGATGCGGATGCAATTGAATCAGGAGATCCGGCTGCAACGAATAGGGATGAAGTCATTCGATCTTATCCAGGATTCTATGCAATTGCGATTTTCAGAATTGCACATTTTCTATATGATTTAAAAATTCCATTTATTCCAAGAATATTAACCGAAATTGCTCACAGTAAGACAGGAATTGATATTCATCCAGGTGCAACAATAGGAAAATCATTTTTTATTGATCATGGAACAGGAATTGTTATTGGAGAAACGACTGTAATTGGTAACTTTGTCAAAATTTATCAAGGAGTTACATTAGGAGCTTTAAGTGTAAAGAAAGAATTAGCAGATTCAAAACGACATCCAACAATTGAAGATCATGTAGTGATCTATGCAGGAGCGACAATTTTAGGAGGACGAACAGTGATAGGCAAAAATTCAACCATTGGAGGAAATGTTTGGTTGACAAAGAGTGTGAAAGAAAATTCATTGGTATATCAGAATGTTGATATCACAATTGATGAAAAAAAATAGAGATGGCAAAATTGATCGATTTTATTGGAAATACACCTTTAGTTGAACTTTCAGTTGTGAACCAAAATCCTAATGTAAAACTTTATGGTAAATTGGAAGGTCACAATCCTGGAGGAAGTGTTAAGGATAGAGCAGCTTATGGTTTAATTAAAGGAGGAATTGATAGTGGACTTATTAAGCCCGATTCAAAATTAATTGAAGCGACTAGTGGGAATACTGGAATAGCCTTAGCTATGATTGCTCGTTTAATGAAATTGGAGATTGAAATTGTTATGCCTGAAAACTCTACAAGAGAAAGGGTGTTGACAATGAGAGCTTTTGGAGCAACTGTTACTTTGACTCCGGCTGAAGGAGGAATGGAAGCAGCGATTGATTATGCGAGAGAAAAGGTAGAAAAAGAAGGATTTGTTATGTTGGATCAATTTGGGAATCAAAACAATCCGAATATGCATTATAAAACTACTGGTCCTGAAATTTACAGAGATACAAATGGAGAAGTAACTCATTTTGTATCTGCAATGGGAACAACAGGAACTATAATGGGAGTTTCTACTTATTTGAAAGAACAAAATAGTACTATTCAAATAGTAGGAGTTCAGCCAGAAGATGGAGCTAAAATACCTGGTATCAGAAAATGGCCGAAAGAATATTTGCCAAAAATATTTGATGCTTCTCGAGTAGATCAGCTAATTGAAGTTTCAGAAGAAGAAGCAAAACAAATGGCTAAGCGATTAGCGAGAGAAGAAGGTGTGTTTTCAGGAATGAGTAGTGGAGGTGCAGTTGCAGCAGCCTTGAAATTAATACCTACTATTGAAAAAGGAACTGTAGTATGTATCATATGCGACAGAGGAGACAAATATTTATCTACAGATTTGTTTGAATAAAGCAAACGAGATTAAATTATATAGAATAATAGATTTAGAAAATAATAAATACAAAGAGAGATGATAGAAACAGACATCATTATTATTGGAGCAGGACCAGTTGGTTTATTTACAGTTTTTGAAGCAGGATTATTAAAATTGAAATGTCATTTAATCGATTCTTTGGCTCAACCTGGTGGACAATGTTCAGAGATTTACCCAAAGAAACCAATTTACGATATACCAGGATTTCCTTCTGTTTTAGCTGGAGATTTGATTGATAATTTAATGGAACAAGCAGCACCATTTAAGCCAGGATTTACACTTGGTGAAGCTGCTACAGAAATCGATAAATTAGAGGATGGAACTTTTATTGTAACAACTGTAAAAGGTACAAAACACCATGCGCCAATCGTAATGATTGCTGGAGGTTTAGGTGTTTTTGAACCAAGAAAACCACCTATTTCAAATATCGAAGATTACGAAGATAAAGGAGTTGAGTACATCATTAAAGATCCAGAATTTTACAAAGGTAAAAGATGTGTGATTGCAGGTGGAGGAGATTCTGCTTTAGATTGGTCAATTTATTTAACAGAAAGAAACATTGCTTCTGAAGTAGTATTAGTTCATAGAAATTCTTCATTTAGAGGTCACTTAGATTCTGTTCAAAAAGTGATTGATTTAGCTGGAGAAGGAAGAATTAAATTAATTACAGAGGCGGAAGTTGTTGGATTAAATGGTGGTTCTCAATTAGAAAGTGTTACAATTAACCATACGAAAGATGGAGAAATTATCACAGATGCTGATCACTTTATTCCATTATTCGGATTAAAACCAAGTTTAGGTCCAATCGGAAACTGGGGATTAGAAATTGACAAAGGAGCTATTGTTGTAGATACGTTAGATTATTCAACTAATATCCCTGGAATTTATGCTATTGGTGATGTGAATACATATACAAACAAATTAAAGTTAATCTTATGTGGTTTCCATGAAGGTACTTTAGCTGTTCAATCTGCTTTCGCAAGAATTCACCCAGATAAAAAGAATGTATTAAAGTATACTACGGTTAACGGAGTAAACGGATTTTAATATTGTTTAAAATTTTAAATAAAGAGGGTGTCCGAAAAGGATCCCCTTTTTTTAATGAACCATTTAAGGGATTATTAGAACATATAAGTTTCAAATAATATTAATTAACAACCTTGTTGTTTAGTTAGATATAAATTAGCTTATATGACCTTTAATGACTTATAACTTGTCCCGTATTTTAATCGGGATGGTTTAAAAATAAACTGTAAATAATCTTTTTGGACAGATACTTTGTTATTTTGTCTAAGTTAGCTATTCAAATACTTAAATGCCTTAAATGGTTCAAAATTATGTCAGAGCACAAAATTGATATCAATTGGAAAAATTCAGGAGATAATTTGTCCTATTACGAATACGATCGAACACATTCTTGGGAATTTGAAGGCGGAAAAAAAATGCAAGCCTCTGCAGCTCCTGAATTCATTGGAGATATAAAATACATCAATCCAGAAGAAGCATTAGGGGCAGCTTTGGCTAGTTGTCACATGATGTCTTTTTTGTTTGTTGCATCTAAAAAGAAATTTGTTGTTGATACTTATCAAGACAAAGCAATTGCTATATTAGAAAAGAATGCAAAAAATAAAATGGCAGTTACCAAAATTTATTTAAATCCAATTATTACTTTCAAAGGAGCTAATATTCCAACTCAAGATGAGGTAAAGCTTCTCCACGAAAAAGCCCACGATGAATGTTTTATTGCTAATTCAGTTTTAACTGAGGTGATAATAAATTATTAATCCAAAATTCAAAATTCAGAATTCAAAATTCAGAATTCAAAATCAATACTTTATTCTTTAATAAACTTAAAATGAATCGATTGTTTATTAGATTGTAAAATTAAAGTATAAGACCCACTAGCTAAATCTTTTATCGGATAGGTGTAAGTAGAAGTTGAAGTTTTGATATTAGTTAATTTTTCGATTTTTTTACCATTTGCATCTATTATTTCAAAATTATCAATTGTAATATTAGGATTGTCAAATTGAATTTGAATTTCAGATGAAGAAGGATTTGGAGAGATTACAACGTTTAATAAATTCGAATAATCTGTTTCTGAACTAATAACCATATTGTTATTTGAAAGTATCCAAAGTTCTGGATCAAATTGAATGTCTTTTATTGGGAAATCTATAGTTGCAGAAAACTTTTGACCGGAATATTGATGATTAAAAACAAGTAAAGTATCTTTTGTTTCACCTATCACTTTTATTGGAATTGGCATATCAAAAAAAGTAACGGTTGGATCAGAAGTTGATTGATTTACAGTTAATTCTAAATTTTTATTAGTTTTTTTCCAGACTACTTGATAACTCGGATATCCTTGTTTGTAAAACCATTTTTCAAAAAATGAAGTTAGATCTAGTCCACTTATACTTTCAAAATGTGTAATTAAATCAGCTGTTTTTGCGTAACTGTATTTCAATTGAGGGTCATTTAGGTAACTTTTTATAGAAGCAAAAAAGATAGAATCACCTAATTTCCATCTTAGCATATGAAGTATATATGCTCCTTTAAAATAAGTTAATCGACCACTGAAAATTCGTGCGATATTAGTTGTGTCATCACAAAAAGTTGTTCCGTCGGGGAGGGTAGTAATATTTTTAATTTTTAGAGATTTCCAATTATACCAATTTTCAGGATGTAAATGTTGTTGAGCTAAACCTTCAAAAAAAGTAGCAAAACCTTCGTTTAGCCAGATATCTTCCCAAGTTCCACAAGTAATATAGTCACCGAACCATTGATGCGCAGCTTCATGAGCCATTAATGAGAAATTAAAGTCTCCCATTGAGCTCATCGTTTGATGTTCCATTCCGCCTCCCCAACCAAATTGTGCGTGACCATATTTTTCAGCAGCAAAAGGGTAAATGATTGTTAAGCTGTCAAACAATCTCATGATGTCAACAATTTCAGGAGTGTGAACAGAAGCTGAATCAAAAGTTTCGGGATAAACATAGTTTAAGACTTCATAAGAAGACCCAGGATGATTTACATAATCTGAGTAATATACATAGTTCGTTACACTGATTGCTACCAAGTAGGCTGTCATTGGGTAATTACTTTTCCAATGATACAATTTATTTGGTCCAATGAAACGTTCTTCAACTAAAACACCATTACTTGCAACTCTATTTACAGAAGGTGTTGTAACAATAATATCTATTGAATCAATTTTGTCATTGAGATTGTGTTTACAAGGCCACCAATTTTTACTTCCATAAGGTTCAGATTTCGTAAAAATAATTGGGGCATTTTCATGAGTTGTTTGTACAAAAGTTTGTTGGTTATCATCCAATGGAACACCATGATAATAAATTGTTAATGAGTCTAATTGATGATTTGGTAAGTTTCCAGTGAAGTTAATAGTTAATAAATCAGTAGGCGTAAGCGTATGAGAAAGTAAAGATGAATGATATAAAATTGAATCTATCGTCATATTTGAAGCAAGGTCGAATTGAATTTGATTAAAAGTATTCGAGTTTGGCTTGAAATAAGAAGTGATATCACCAGAAATAAATTTAACAGCTGGATCAATTTGCCAATTACAACGGTGATAAATTAAGTCGTAATTGTTTGTTACCAAACTTTTTTCAATGTTTTGATTTGGATGGAATCCTTTTTTTTCTAATTCGATTAAATCTTCATAGTTGAAATTGTTATTTTGAGCAAAAAGTATGTTACAAATTGCAAAGCACCAAAAAACAACAAGAGATAGCCAAAATTTCATTTAATAAATTTAAAAACAATCAATTACTATAACAACAAAAGAGTAATTTTATTTTGTAAATTAGTTTTTATCTTTTATTAAAATTTTCTTTTTACTTATTTCAAAAGTACGAGGATCAACTTTTTGTTTTGAAATAGAAGTTGCTGTAACCATTGCAATGAAATCAGGATACTCGATTTTGTATTTTAAATACATCGATTTCATTTGTTTAGTAATAAAGTTTTTATTTGAATAGGTGAATTTATTATACCATTCTGGATTGATAGGTAATGAGTCAGCATTATAGTAGATACTTATCGTTTTATCTTTGTAATAGGTGACCAATTCATCACACATTATCCCTAAGATTTCTTCTTTGTTTTTGTTGATTTGATACTTTAATATAGGTTCTCCTTTTTGTTGACAATCAAACCAGTATAATGTGTCGGAATTGTTTTTTTTGATATACGTTTTATTTGTTTGTTTGAGATAGAATTGCTCCAACATGATACCATCGTTGTATTTTTCAAAAAAGTTTCCTTCTTTAAAATACAGAGTAGCATTTTGACCGAAAATAACTCTTAAAGCAATTGAATCGATTGAATTATTTTTAGGAATAAACGTATTGTGATATTCAATTACTCCTTCAAAATAAGGTTCTTTTTTGGATGAACAGGAAAATAAACTAACCGAAATAATAGTAATTAGAATGACAGTGAATACTCTAAAGTTCATCATGCTTGTATTATTTTAAAGCTTTTTTGCTGAAAACGATTTTCCTATAAACAGCTGTAACGAAAATACTATTTAAAGTCCCTAACAATAACATTGCTAAAAGTCCTACTGTTGAAGTAGAT
>CALPRR020000122.1 GCA_943326025.2 Candidatus Kuenenia stuttgartensis
AATAATAATTTATAAATATCATGTTAAATTGTCTTTTATAAATTAATATGAAAATAACCTCACAATTTTTGGAAATAGTAAATTCATTATATTTGTCTTTATTAAATGATAATAAAGGACAACTATTAATTAAGGCTAAAATAAATTTTTTATCAAAATAGATAAATATTAAATCAAAACATAAACCTTGAAAAACAAAATAAAAAAAATATGAAAAACATTGCTGTAATTGGTGCTGGAACAATGGGAAATGGAATTGCTCATACATTTGCACAATTTGGATACAACGTTTCTTTAATTGATGTCGCTCAAACATCACTTGACAAAGGAATGACTACAATTAGTAAAAACTTGGATCGTCAAGTAACTAAAGGTAGTTTATCAGAGGAAGAAAAAACTCAAACATTAAATAATATTACAACTTTTACTTCAATCGAAGAAGGTGTGAAAAATGTTGATTTAGTTGTGGAAGCAGCTACAGAAAACATTGATTTAAAATTGAAAATATTTGCTGATTTAGATAAATTCACCGATCAAAATACAATTCTGGCATCTAATACATCATCTATTTCAATTACCAAAATTGGATCAGTAACTTCTCGTCCAGAAAAAGTGATTGGAATGCACTTTATGAATCCTGTTCCTGTAATGAAATTAGTAGAAATTATTAGAGGGTATTCTACTACTGATGAAGTTACAAATACAATCATGGAAATTTCAAAAAAACTAAATAAAGTTCCTGTAGAAGTTAATGATTATCCTGGTTTTATTGCGAATAGAATATTAATGCCAATGATTAATGAAGCAATTTGTTCTTTGTATGAAGGAGTTGCTGGTGTTGAAGAAATAGATACGGTAATGAAATTAGGAATGGCTCATCCAATGGGTCCATTACAATTAGCAGATTTTATTGGTTTAGATGTATGTTTAGCAATTTTAGAAGTTTTACACAATGGTTTTGGAAATCCAAAATATGCTCCATGTCCATTATTGGTTAATATGGTTGTTGCAGGTAAAAAAGGTGTTAAATCTGGAGAAGGTTTCTATTCTTGGAATCATGGAACGAAAGAGTTAATAGTGGCTGATAACTTCAAGAAAAAAGTACTTGTTGGTTAAAAATATAATCTATCTATAGAGGCTATCCTGAAAAGGGTAGCTTTTTTTTTGAATCATCTTTTAATTAAAAACAATAACTATTTTTTGTAATTCATCTATCAATTTATTTTAAGTTAAAACTTTTAAATAATTAGATTTTAATATAGAATCCTTTCTGTTTTTAATCATAAAAAAAGGTCTTCAGTTTTGAAGACCTTTTGTGAAATTTTAAAAATAAATTAGTAAACTATTACTTTTTCAATTTTTTGATTTTTTGAATTCGTTATTGATAAGAAGTATTCACCTTTTCCATTTTTTGTGACATCAACTTCTTTTGAATAATTACCTATAAAGTTTTTTAATTCATTTTCAAAAACCAATTTACCATTTGCATCGTGTAATTTAATGGTGTAATTCATTAATTCTACAGTTGAAAAATTTAAAGTAAATTGTCCATTATTTGGATTCGGATAAATTGAGATAGTTGAGCTTTCAACATTCACTTCATTTACGCCAGTTACATCTACGTTTGAAATAGCTGATGCAGATGAATTACATCCGTTTGAAGTAACAACAACTGTATAATTTCCAGTTTGCAAAACATTGTACGTTTGGCTTGTTGCTCCTGAAATTATATTCCCATTTAAATACCATTGATTTCCAGAAACAGAACTTGATGTCAATTGAGAACCTGTTTGAGAAATGATCGGCGTTGATGGAATGGAATTAACAGTTGTTGCTATCGAATTTGAAGTTGCGGGTGAATTTGTAACACCAGGTAAATTCGATGTCATAACACATGAAACCGTTTGTCCATTTGTCAATGATGAAGTTGTATAAGTAGAACTATTAGTTCCAATATTTGATCCATTTAATTTCCACTGATAAAAAGGAGTTGTTCCACCATTTGTTGGAGTAGCTGTAAAAGTAACTGATGAACCTGCACAAATTGTATTGTTAGCATCACTAGATGTTATGGCAACAGAAGCTGAAACAGTTAAATTACTAATATTGATATCATCTAGGTAAATATTATTACCATACTTGTTTGTGACTTCAAATTTTATTAAAACAATTTGACCTATATATGCAGTCAAATCAATTGTATCTGTATCCCATTCAGATGTTGCTGTGGGGGTGAAAATAGTACTTAAAACACCGTTAGTTGCCAATTGAACTCCTACTTTAGAATAAATAGCTGCACCATAACTTGATCCACAATTAGTAGACACATACACCCTTAATTCATCATAATTTGCTGGATTGTTATAATATCTATAAGCCCTTTTAAAAGTCATTTTTGGTGAAGTGGCTCCTGTTAAGTTTATTGGTTTTACAACTAATCCATCTAATGAAGAAGAACTAGCATCATCGTAATTAAAACAATTTATTGCTGCAGCACCTGCAGTACTTCCCGTATTAAAAGGAGCAGGTCTTCTTTCAAACCCTTTTAAACCATCTGTCGCCCAAACAATTGAGCCACCATCTGGATTAGAAATTGTCCATCCTGTAGGTGGAAAAGTAGAACTTTCAAAGTTCTCAACAATTGGTAAAGAACTTCCTGTAGAAGTAGTAGGAGAAATGTATGCTGTTTTAATTTCACTATCATTTCCTACTCCATTAGTTGAAACCAAAGTTACTGTATAAGGTCCAGAAGCATTAAATTGAACTTTTGGATTTTGAGAAGTTGATGAAGTTCCACCTGTATATGTAACTGTGTTTGGATTAAAAGTCCACGCCCAAGAAGTTGGAACACCAGAAGATAAGTCCGAGAAATTAACTGTTGAACCTATACAAGGAGCAGTATTATCAGCATTGAAATTGGCTACGGGAATTGTAGGTGCTGAACATGGATTACTTGAGCCATCTAATACTAATAAACCAGTGTTGTTTGGATCTAAATGATATTTTAAACTAACTGCTGAAGTAGTTCCATATGTTGTCCAATGGTAAGACATTTTACCATATAAATCATTTTTATTTCCTTGAGTTGCAGTACAAGAAGATGCTCCTCCTGAAAGAGTTCCAACAACTCTAGAAGATCCATTGTTATAAGTAAACAAAGGTGAGCCAGATGAACCTCCCTCAGTAATTCCATAATTTGTTGTTGTTTGAACCCAATTAGCTTGCCAATGTGTATTTGCAGTATTACTGTATGAAGAAGAAACTAAAGAAGCTGAATAAGTAGAGATTTTTTTAAAATCTCCAGCTGGATGATGAATTCCAACTCCTGAAGTTGATGCAGTATTATTAGCATCCCAGCCATTCCAATATGCACTGAATGCTGAAGATTTTAAAGTTGTTATTGTTGTTGCTTCATTCGCTAAAGTTCCAAGTTGAACTAATAAAAAATCTGATTTTGTTATAGCTCCAGAAACATTATCATTTGAACTTGCTAATTTAAAACAACCTGTAATAAAATTATTTGCTAAAGTACCTTCTGAAGTAGGATTTGAACATGAAGGTGCTTCATATCTGAAATAAAATTTCCATAGATTAAAATCTGCTGTTGTTACTGTTGGACCACAGTGTAAGGCAGTTAAGAATAAAGGTTTACAATTTTGAGATGTATTATTAATTAAAGTACCTGAACACCATCCTTGAGTGTTACCATCAACAACTAATATTCTTGCAATCCCTCTCTTTTCATCTTGATAATTAGTCCCTTCTGGACAATTAACATTGACATTACATGAACCTGAATCATTAAGTTTTTGAGGTCCATTATTATTTCCTGTTGATCTATAATTGTAAACAACTCTATTCAGAAAAAATTTTGAAGATTGTTGACCAAACTTATCAAGAAGAACTAAAGTTAATTCATCACCAAAGCACAATGCTATATGTTGTTGAAAATCTTCTAATTGATCCTTTTCTGTAATAACTTTTGAAACTTTATCTCCCTGTTTATTTTGAACCCAAAAAGAAGATCCTGGTGACAATTTAAAATCATTAAAAATGAAACTCAATGCTTCTGCACCAGGATTTTTTATTCCTAATTGCCATACTTTATCACCATTATCTAACGTATTCCATACACCCGAATTACTTTCAGATAGATTTGTGTAGGAAGCTACACCTATTCTATAAAGCATCCCTTTTTTATCTCTAATTACATCTTCAGCATGAATATCCTGCATGTTGGGTGCTGGAATAAAATGCGTAGGAATCGATTTTGAGAAGCTAACTATGTTCGTTTGAACTTTTGTAGATACTGAGATGTCATTTTTAGAAATTGCTATTTGAGAAAATGAGCATATCCCAAAAAGCAAATTAAACCCAATTGTGAGTATATTTCTTTTCATAGTATTTGTTTAATGATTAATAAATAATCGAAATAATTTTAGCGATCCAATTTTAATTAAAATTAATATTATTTCCTATTAATTTGAAATTATTTTTTTAACAATATTAACTCAAACTGTTTTAAATCAAAAAAAGCTTCCGATTGGAAGCTTTGTAAAATTATAAATACAAGAATCATTTACATTCTCTCTGGAACCTCAACTCCAATTAATTTCATTGACGATTTTATTACCTTAGCCACATTTTTAGACAATTCTAATCTCAAATTTTTTGCATCTTGATTTTCCTCTATTAAAATTGGAACAGCTTGATAGAATTGATTAAATGATTTTACTAATTCATAAATGTGATTTGCAATTACTGCAGGTGAATACATTTTACCAGCTTCTTTAACTACTGTAGGATATTCTATCAATAACTTTATAATTTCTCGTTCTTCTTCTTTTAACTCTATGGAATTATATGATTGAATTCCTCCTGAACGATTAATTAATGAGTTTATACGAGCATACGCATATTGAATAAATGGTCCTGTATTTCCATTTAATTCAATCGATTCATCAGGATTAAACATCATTCGTTTTTTAGGATCTACTTTCAATAAATAATATTTCAAGCCTCCCATTCCGATTGTTCTACATAACGTATTTATATCTTCTTTAGTCATTCCTTCCAAATGACCTCTTTCAGCTGTTAATGCTCCAGCTTTATCAATCACTTCATGCATTAAATCATCTGCATCTACTACTGTTCCTTCTCTCGACTTCATTTTACCAGAAGGTAAATCAACCATTCCGTATGACAAATGAAAACAATTTTCAGCCCAAGAATAACCTAGCTTTTTCAATATCAAAAACAAGACCTTAAAATGGTAATCCTGCTCATTTCCAACCGTATAAATAATTCCACTTAAATCAGAATAATCTTTATATCTATCAACAGCAGTTCCGATGTCTTGAGTCATATAAACAGTTGTTCCATCCGAACGTAACAACAATTTTTCATCTAAACCATCTTCCGTTAAATCAATCCAAACTGAACCATCTTCTTTTTTGAAGAAAACTCCTTTTTGAAGACCTTCAATTACGATATCTTTACCTAAAATAAATGTATCAGATTCATAATACAATTTATCGAAATCAACACCCATACTTTTGTAAGTAACATCGAAACCACTGTATACCCAGCTATTCATTGTTGTCCAAAGCAAGTATACTTGAGGATCTCTAGCTTCCCACTTCACCAACATTTCTTTCGCTTCTCGTAAAAGTGTTGTTTCGTTTTTAGCTAAATCTTTTATTTTATCGTCAATACCTTTAATGGCTTTTTCGTCTTTTCCTTCCTTAGAATCTGTTAGTTTTTTGAACTCTTCGATAATTGATGAAGGGAAATTTGAGAAATCCCCATTTTCCCATAACGAAATAATATCTTTTGCTTCTGCGTTGAATTGCTTATCGAATTCAACATAATACTTTCCAACTAGTTTATCCCCTTTTAAACCAGTATTTTCTGGAGTTTCTCTTTCACCTTTATCATTTAACGGCGAAAATTTATCCCAGGCCAGCATACTTTTACAAATATGAATTCCGCGATCATTTATTACTTGCGTCTTTACAACTTTATGACCGTTCGCTTTTAATATTTCAGCTACAGAATATCCAAGAAAATTATTTCTTAAATGTCCTAAATGCAGAGGCTTATTTGTATTTGGAGAAGAATATTCAACCATTACAGTTGACTTAGAATTAGGAGAATCAAAGCCAAACAATGGATCGACTTCAATTACTTTTAATTGTTCAATCCAATAAATTGAATTGATAGATATATTCAAAAATCCACTGACAACCTCAAAAGAAGCAATTGAATTCAACTTTTCTTTCAAAAAATCTCCAATTTTATTTCCAGCTTCAATCGGTGAACATTTTAAAGCTTTAACAAAAGGGAAAATAACCAATGTCACATCACCTTCTACCTCTTTCCTTGTTTTTTGAAATTGAATTAAATTTTCGTCAATTTTTATTCCAAATAACACTTCTGAATTTTCAATTAGAATCAATCTAATTTGTTCATTGATAGAAACTTTTGTGTTCATCTTTAATTTTAAATTATACTTTTATTTACCTAATGTTTCTAATACTGATTCAACTAAATCAGCAGTAACATCTGCCATTTTATTTGTTTTTTCATCCAAACAAGGATTTACTTCAACAAATTCAATACAAACTGTTTTATTGTTAGCAGCCAACAAAGTTAATATTTCTTCGGCTTCTATTGGCGACAAACCATTTTTAACTGGTGTTCCTGTTCCGTGAGATGTCATTTCAGGATCCATAGAATCTACATCAAACGAAACATAAATAACATCACAATCGCTTAATTTTGATTCTATTTCTGAAATAACCTTTGCTATTCCTTTTTCATGAACTTCAGAAACTTTATAATTTTTAATATTTAATTCATCCATTATTGCATCTTCTTGTTCTTCTGTATCTCTAACAGCAATAAAAACAAGATCTTCTGCATTGGCTTTTGGTGAAATACCTCCAATATTTTTTAATTTGGTCCAATAATCTAACGTTTCATCTGATAAATCATTGATTTTACAAGCTAAATTATCTTGATTTAATACAGTAGCCAAAGGCATTCCGTGCATATTACCCGATGGTGTTGTATATGGAGTATGAATATCAGCGTGTGCGTCAATCCAAATAATACCTATTCTTTTTTCAGGAAAAGCTGATTTTATCCCAGCTATTGTTCCACCTGCAGAACCATGATCAGCAGCAATTACTAATGGGAATTTATTCGCTAACAACAATTTTGAAACACTATCATTTAAAGATGAATAAATCGAAAACAATCCATCAATTCTTTTTGCAAATTGGTATTTCGTTGGGTGATCTAATAAATAATTTACATCTTTGATTTCTTCAATTGGGTAATTTCCAAAAAAGGATTTCCCCTTATTCCTGGCTGCAGTTTTAACCGCATCAGGTCCTAATGATGAACCTCTTGTTCCAGCAGTAATTTCTGAACGATTTATTAGTATAGTAATATCTTTTTTCATTATTTCCATTAATTTCCTAGATTACAAATGTAAGATATTATAGTGATTTTAAAAAAATCATCATAAATATAGATTCTTTGTTTATTCAAACGTTGAAAATTCTGTTGATAAGCTTCTTTTTTTATTCAATAATGAATCGTGATAACCTCTATTTTTGAAGATAGTATAACTTGTAACGGAAATTTAAAATAAA
>CALPRR020000123.1 GCA_943326025.2 Candidatus Kuenenia stuttgartensis
AAATTGCATTAATCGTATCATTTTTAGGTTCCATTTTAAACTCTTTGATTTGAGCAACTTGAGAGTATACTTTTAACATAGGCAAAAAATTCTTTATTTACATTAATAACGCTTTTATAAATTGTTTATTATAAATTTGTGAAAAAATAGTTCAAACACACTTAGAAAATTGCAAAAACTAATATTAAATATTCTTCATTTCTTTTATCCTATTTTTAAAAAATTCATGGATAAACAAACTTATTACTATCTAGTATGTGGTGGAGGAAATACAGTTTTAGGATTGATTATATACTTTATTGGTGATCACTTTTTATTCCACAAGGTTGACATAGATTTAGGCTTTATTGCATTTAAATCTCACATTGCTTCATTAATTTTATCAATCATAATTACATTCCCTATAGGTTTTTTATTAAATCGCTACATCGTTTGGCATGACAGTAATTTAAATCCTTACAAACAATTATATCGTCATTTCGGATTTGTCATGTTGTTTTCTTTAATGAATTATGTACTACTAAAAATGTTTGTTGAATATTTCAACTGGTGGCATTTTCCTAGTCAATTTCTGACAATCTCCATAATCGTAGTTTTCAGTTATTTTGCTCAAAAATATATTTCATTTAGAAAAACTGCTGAATAATATCAAATTTTCAGATTTCCTATTTTAATAAAACAAACTGATTTATTAAAAATAATTTACCTTTGCAGAAAGCTAAATGTAAATAACTGGATATGAATTTAAAAAACTACACTTCATTAATA
Source organism: Candidatus Kuenenia stuttgartensis (assembly GCA_943326025.2). Classification (GTDB taxonomy): domain Bacteria; phylum Bacteroidota; class Bacteroidia; order Flavobacteriales_D; family Crocinitomicaceae; genus CAIUKX01. Next base: position 769 of record CALPRR020000123.1, read on the forward strand.
ATATTTGCACTATTCTCAAATATCATTTTTTCTCAGACACAAAGCATTGCTTACCCTAGTGTAGGAAAAGGAGTAGCAACTACCTTTGTAACAGATTATCATTGTTTAGGTATCAATTCATCAGCTTTAGGTTGGGGAACTGGTTATGAAAAGAAAAAATTCACAATGGGAACAAGTGAATTTGGAATGGGAATGTATTCTGATAGTTTAAATTCAGCAGATTTAAAAAAAATCTATCGTTCAGCTACAAACAAATTCCTTCACAAGGACACAACAAAATTTAATTTCAATGCTCAAAAATTAGCTGCTGGAAATTTTGCACAAGCTGGAGTAACCATGTTTATTGATTATAATTGGTTAGGATTCTCTTTTCAAGGTAAAAGATTTGGTGGTGTTGCGTTTAACATTAATGAAAGTTATTCATTTAGTGGTAATTTGAATCAACAAACAAGTGATATCATTTTTAGAGGTAAACTTTCTTCCTACTTCGATTCATTAAAAGTTGTTATAGGATCAGACACGTCTATTATAGCAAATAACCCAAACATTTCTTCAGATACTCTTAGCAAGGTTATACAAGGTAGAATTAATGTTCCATTAAAATTGAGTGATATTACAAATGGATCAAGTATTCATTTGGTATGGAATCGTTCGTATAACTTTGGTTATGGCCGAAAAGTTTTTGGGATTGACTCTATTTTTGAAATTTATGGTGGTATTGGTGGTCGTTTTATACAATCAATGGCCATGTTTAATATGACATCAGATAAAGATGGTTTGAGAATGTATTCATCTCTTACTCCGTCATTTAATATTGAGTATGGAAGTATCGCTTCGATAAACCCTTCCAATTTTCAATCAAATGGTGGTGGACTTCCTAAAGCTGTAGGAAATGGTTATGGCGTTGATTTATCTGCAAGTGTTATTATCTATAAAAAATTAAGAATTGCTGCATCGGTCAACAATATTGGAAGTGTGACTTATAATCGAAATGTATATCAAATAAAAGATTCAATTTTAGGAAACTTATCGTTGAGTGGATTAACTAATAATGATATTACAAAATCAGTTGATCAACTTTTAAAAGATAATGGAATATTATCATTGGTTGGTAGTGAAAAATATATTTTAAAAAACGCATCAAATTTTCGTTTTGGCGCAAGTTTTCAACCATTTAAATTCTTGCATTTCGGATTTGACTTAGTTGCTCCTTTTAATAAAGAAGTACCTGGAAGTATTCAAAATGCTGTTTATTCATTTGGTGGAGAACTTAAATTTTTCAAAAGAATTGCTTTAAGTGCAGGTTATTTTGGTGGTGGTATTTATCAAAACAATATTCCTGTCGGAATCAATTTTATATTAAAAGATGGAGCTTATGAATTCGGAATTTCTTCAAGAGATGCTTTACGCTTTTTCACTAAGGATGCTCATAGCATTTCAACAGCTTTTGGGTTTGCTCGATTTAGATTTTAAAAACATTATTTCACAAAAAATGGCTCTAAAATTAGAGCCATTTTTTGTGAAATAATAAATTAAATCTACTAAACCAATAAACCACTTTCTTTTACAGGAATCAAAAATGATTCATTTAATTCTTTTACCGATTTTACTAATGGATTAAAAACATTCCATTCTGAATAATTCTCAAGAGATGCGTATGCAATTGTTTTTTTCTCAACATCATTTTTTACAACCATTTTAAGTCTATTAAAAAAGTCTATTGACAATTGCTGACCTAACGTCTTCATTTTCTTAACAGATCTATCTATTGAGCATCCAGATGGACTTTCAACATCTTCATCTACCCCAATTACTACAAATTGATTTTCAATAATAACAACATCTGCTTTCAAAGGTGTACCATGAGAATCCCAAGATTGAACAAATGGTTTCAATTCATTTAAAATGACTTCAGACTCAACTAAAGTCAATTCTCTTGAAGCTGGATAAATCCAAACTCTTGAAGCAGCTGATAATTGTGGAAAATAACTCATTTTATAAATCTGCTGCTGTTGCAATTAATTCTGCGATATCTAACACCTTAATTTCTTCTTCTTTATTAAAGTTTTTAACACCATCTGTCATCATCGTATTACAGAAAGGACAACCAGTAGCAATAATTGTTGCATTTGTTTCAAGAGCATCTTCTGTTCTTTCAACGTTTATTTCTTTATTTCCTTTTTCTGCTTCTTTAAACATTTGAGCACCACCTGCACCACAACATAAACCGTTGGTTTTACAACGTTTCATTTCAACTAATTCAGCATCTAATTTCTCAATTAATTCTCTTGGCGCTTCGTAAACATCATTTGCTCTTCCTAAGTAACAAGGGTCGTGAAAAGTGATTTTTTGACCTTTAAAAACACTTCCTCCTTTAATAGCTAATTTCCCAGTATTAATCAAATCTTGAATTAATTGTGTATGATGAATCACTTCATATTTACCTCCTAATTCAGGATATTCATTTTTTAACGTATTGAAACAATGAGGACAAGCAGTAACAATTTTCTTTACTTCATATCCATCTAATACTTGAATATTCATCATCGCTTGCATTTGAAATGTAAATTCATTTCCTGCTCGCTTCGCTGGGTCACCAGTACAACTTTCTTCAGCACCTAAGACAGCAAAATTAACATTGCAATTGTTTAAAATCTTAACCAATGCTTTTGTGATTTTTTTTGCTCTATCATCAAAACTTCCTGAACAACCAACCCAAAATAATATGTCAGCTGTTTCTCCATTTGCCAATTTTTCGGCCATTGTAGGCACTTTCAAAGGAGTACTCATAATTCAGTTAATTATTATTTTTTAAAGTATCACTACAAACATTAATAACAAATGTATCAATGTCGATTACTTTAGAAGTTGAATCCTTGTATGAAACAATGATAGAAACTTCATTAAATATATCGCTTGCTTTTATAGTATAATCGCCTTCAGTGTAATCTTTTGCAATCTGTACACCTTTACCTCTAATAACAAGGTTTTCATAAAATGTACCTTCTGCAAAATTTATTTTCATTTTGTATACCTTACCACTTTCAATACATGAAGGATTTCCTTCAATTTCAATACCAACTTTTTTGTCATTCAATTTAAAACTGAATAAAAAGAAAATAGATATTATTAAAAATGATTTCATTGTATATTTATTTTTCGAAAACCTGAATCATCACTTGTTTTTCAATCAAATCAGTAAATCGTCCTTCATATCGTGTTGCACGAACCATGTGATTATCTACCCAATGGTAATTTCCTCCTCTAGGTTTACCCATTAATAATCCATGATATTTAAAACCATGATCATTCAACCATTTTTCAGTTACTTCTCTATGATCTTCAGTTCTTGAAGTAAAAAAGGTAATAATATGTCCTTCAGAATACCATTTATTTAATGTAACTAAAGCTTCTGGATATAAAGCTGCAGTAGCCATTCTTTCAGGTTCTTCATTTGGAATATCATCACAAATTGTTCCATCAATGTCAATTAAGTAATTTTTAACATCTTCAGGTAAAACAGGACTTATTAATTGTCCATTTTCTTCTTTTTGAACTAATTTCATGCTTTTTCTTTTTTTGATTTTAAACTTTTCACTTCACAATTCAAATTCAAAGTTTATAGCCAAAGTTATAGTTGTAGTTTATTTATTCTTCAGAAGCCCAATTCAATCTGTCTGCTTGAGAGAATTGCCATGGAGCTCCATTATTTTCAATATTCGTTAACATCCCTGTTAATTCAGTTGGCATTTTTGAATCCTCCATTACCAAATATCTTCTTAAATCAATAATTATAGACAAAGGATCAATATTCACTGGACATTCTTGAACACAAGCATTACAAGATGTACATGCCCAAATTTCTTCTTCAGTTATATAATCTCCTAATAAGCTTTTACCATCTTGATAATCTTTGCCATTTTTCCTTTTTCCTTCTCCTACTTCAACCAAACGATCTCTCGTTTTCATCATAATATTACGAGGAGACAATAACTTCCCTGTTACATTTGCCGGACAAGAAGAAGTACATCTTCCACATTCAGTACATGAATATGCATCCAATAAATTTTTCCAAGTCAAATCAGTAACATCCTTAACACCAAAAGGAACATGCTCTGTTTCACCTTCAGGTTGAGCTGCATATGGATCTGCTGTTGGATCCATCATCAATTTCACCTCTTTAGTAACTGATTCCATGTTTGTAAACTTCCCTTTTTTCTCAAGATTAGAATACCAAGTATTTGGAAAAGCTAATAATATATGTAAATGCTTAGAGTAAGGCAAATAATTTAAGAATGCAAACACCATTAAAATATGTCCCCACCACCCTATTTGTTCAAATATATGTAATGTATGTATATCTGTAAAACCTTTAAAAAATAATGGTCCAAGAAAACTACTTATTGCAAAGCCATATCCTTGACCAGTTTCAGCAATTCTTGCTTGCTCGTCAGCACCATTCATTGTGAATATACAAGTTACTAAAACAATTTCCATTATCAAAATTAAATTAGCATCCTTTTTAGGCCAACCTGCTAATTCTTTCATATTTAATCGTGGAAGTTTTAATAAATTTCTTCTTGCTAAAAATGCAATTGTTGCAACTAAAGCTAAAACTGACAATACTTCAATGAAACTAATTAAAAAAGTATAGAAAGAACCCAAACTATCGTGAAAAAATCGGTGACTTCCAGAAATACCATCAACAATAATTTCAATCAATTCAATTTGAGTAATAACAAATGCAGCATACAATGCCAAATGTAATAAAGCTGGAATTGGTCTAGTAAACATTTTCTTTTGACCTAGTGCTACTAAAATCATTGTTTTCCATCGTTCAGATCTATTATCGGCTCTATCAATATCTCTACCTAACAATATATTCGAACGTATCTTTAAAACATTAACTGTAAACAAGCCAAAGCCTGCTATTAATAATAATGAAAATAAAATAGAAGTAATCATCTTAAAAAGTATTAATCTGGTATTGAATCTAATAATTTACGAAATTTTCTTTCTTCATCTTTTGTCAAAGGTACACCTTTTGATTTAGCTCCAAGCACAGAAAAATGAATATATCGCTCTGGATGCAATTGAATATCTGAGACTAAATTTTGTAATTCTTTATTTGTATTTACCAATTCGTCATATAATTTTTCATCTTTAACAAGTTTACCTAATGTTCCAGAACCATTGGCTGCATCAGATAAAATATTATTTAATTTTTGTAAGGTTTGTTGCGCATCTCCAATTACATTTTTAAAATCAGCCGTAACTAAATCATCCGTAATTTTTTTAGCATTACCTAGTATTGACGCAACCTTTTCATTACTTACTTTTAGGTTGTTAGTGATACTTTCTACGTTTGAAAATATCTGACCTAATTTTATTTTTTCAGAAACAACCAGCAATTCTACTTCATTTGCAACATTACCAAATTTAGTAATCGTAGCTTTTAAATCTTTTATTCCTGTATGTAATTCTGAAGTAGCAGTAGTATCCCAAAAAGCTGAGACATTATTCACAAAATTATCCAAACCAGTCATCATTCCTTTAAATTTTGTAACTACCGGGTCTGCATAAGTCTTGACTTGAGAAACAATATCAACTTCAACAAAACCTTGAATAGATTCTCCTGGTTTGAAATAACCTTTAGACAAATCTTCACTCATTTTAATTAAAATTCCTTTAGTCAAAAAGTCTAATGCTCCAATTTCAATAGTTGAGCCTTTAGGTATCTTAACGTCTTTGTTTTGAATATTAAATGTTACTTTAACTTTTCTATCTGGACTTTCATTTGCAACATATTCTACAGCTAAAACTTTTCCTACACCAACCCCATTTAACGTTACAGAACTTGCGGGTGCTAATTGACCTGAATTAGGGAAATAAGCATAATAAACATCGTCACCGCCAAAAAAACTATTGCCTTTTAAAAAATTGACACCTGATACAAACAAAGCTATTGCTAACAATGCAATTAGACCTGTTTTAATTTCTTTTGTTATCTTCAAAACTCTATTTTTCTGCTAATTTAATAGCTTTTTCTAAATTAATACGCTCTCCATTCATAAACGCGACCACAAAAGCATGTTGAAATCCTTTTTCGCGCATTAAATTCTTATAATTATTAGCAGTATTGAAGTCATTTTCAAAACTTCCAACAGTGTATTTATAAAGGTTATTTTGCTGATATTCAGAAACATCCAGCCCCATAAACTTTGAATTATTTATTTGAACTTTAGTATCAGAAGTTTCTATTTGAACCTTGAAAATTATTAAATTATTTTTTTCAATAGAACTAACTTCTGAAGAATTGTTTTCTAAAATTTGTTCTGTTTTTGAATTTGATTTTGTTACAACTCCTTCAATCTCGTTTTTGTATTTTTCAAATGCAGTAAACATTGAATTTGCCATTTTTCGTTGAGAAGTAGTATCATTCAAAAACTTCTCTTCTTCATGATTAGTTAAGAAACCCGTCTCTATTAATACGCTTGGCATTGTAGTTTTATATAGCACTAAAAAACCCGCTTGTCGAACACCTCTATCTGAACGACCAATCTTTTTAAATTCAGCTTGTAATTTAGATGCAAAATTAATGGATTGATCTAAAAAAACTGAAAGCTGTAATTGTCTTGCTATAATTGCATCAGGTGACAAATCAAAATCTTTATATTTTGCTCCTTTATCATCCTCTAAATAAATAGCAGAGTTTTCTCTTTCAGCTATTTGTTTTTGAGCTTCTGTTCTATGTAAACCTAAAACATATGTCTCAGTTCCAAATGCAGCTTCAGCTGCAGAGTTTGCATGAATACAAATAAATAAATCAGCCTTGCTTTTATTTGCAATTTTAGCACGAT
>CALPRR020000124.1 GCA_943326025.2 Candidatus Kuenenia stuttgartensis
CACTACTTCAGCATCAAAATAGGCTGGTAACTCTCCAACGTATGCAATTTGCGTATTTTTATTAGCTAATAAGTTTTTTCGTAAAACAGCCAAAATTGGAGTTGTTTTGGAAGAAAAACTAATCACATTTTCTGTTTTGAGGTTGTATGTTTTAGCAATTGCCCATTCCAACACACATGATAAAGGGTGACCTAAACGAATGTAATCGTAGGCTGTACGCAATTCGTTAAGTGAAGTTGTTTCTGAATTATTTGCGATAAATAAACGTTCAAATTGGTCTAAAAATTCAGTTTTAGCTAGTTTTTCATCATAAATATCTAATCGATGTGTTGTAAGATTTAGCCAATCAGTTGGCATGTTTACGATTACATCTTTAATATAATTCTGTAGTTTACTATTTTCCATAATTTTAGCTTTCAAAAGAACCTGATCGATTTATTTAACTTCAGCAAAGTTAAACAAAGTTCTATTATTGGATGAGAGACGATTTTTATTTGTTCAACTTTTTGATGTATTTATCAAAGTCAGAGATTATTTTTTGAGTTTTGTTAAATTCGTCGTATTCTTGAATTGCTTTTTTATCAGCTTTTAATTTAGAAATTGAACCTTTTCTATCTAAAACTTTGTATTCATTGAAATTCAAGAATTTGTTAACACTTTCTGCCAATTGTTCCATTGTGAAAGTGTTTTCTCTCTCAATTAATCCTTCTATGTAATCAAAATAACTTGAAACGGTTCGCTCTAACTGTTTTATCTCTTTTTCTTCTAAATAGTTTTTAGCAATCAATACATCCGATTTTAAAATTCTACCATCTGGCGAATTTTTCCAAGTCGTTAAACCTAAATTATCTTTTGATCTATCTACCGATTTATAAATTATTTCAGCTGCTGTATTTCCTGTTATTGCATAGTGAAATTTGTTTTGAATAAAGGCGAAGAAATTTTTTGTTATTTCAGCATTCTTGTCATAATCAATAGAACATTCCGCAAAAATATCGGTTATTTGTTGGTAAACTCTTCTTTCGCTTGCTCTTATTGAACGTATACGCTGCAATAATTCCTTGAAATAATCTTTCCCAAAGACCTTTTGCCCTGTTTTTAATCGTTCATCATCTAAAACAAAACCCTTTATGATAAATTCCTTCAGTATTTGTGTCGCCCAAATTCTAAATTGAGTTGCCTTTGATGAATTTACTCTGTAGCCTACTGAGATTATTGCATCGAGGTTGTAGTATTTTGTTTTTACGTCTTGTGTTTTTCCTTCTATAGCTCCATGTTGAGTGGTTTGTTCCAAAATGGAACTAACCACTTCTTCTTGTAATTCTTGAGAATCAAAAATATTTTTTAAATGCTTAGTAATCGCTGGTCTTTGAACCCCAAACAATTCAGCCATAGCCTTTTGAGTCAACCAAACAGTTTCTCCTTCTAAATAGACATTTACTTTCACTTCATTATTTGAAGTGTTATAAATCAGAAAGTTTGATATTTCTTTGCTCATATTTATCTGGTTGAAGGAGTTCTAATTTAAACAAATATAGTGATTGAAATTAATCTAATGTGGTTAAAAATAGGTTTAATTTTTACTTCTATTTTCTCTAAAACAATTCTATTACTTTTGCACTTTGATAGTTCTAAAATCATGATAAAAAAAGAAATTGCTTACTCCATACTTGACCTTGCAGTTGTTTCCGAAGGAAAATCGTTTCGTCAAACTTTTGATGATTCTGTGGCAATTGCACAATTGGCTGAGAATTCTGGTTATAAACGCTATTGGTTAGCAGAACATCATAATATGGATGCTATCGGCAGTAGTGCAACTTCTATTTTAATTGGTAAAATTGCTGAAGAAACACAACACATTCGAGTTGGTTCGGGAGGAATTATGTTACCCAATCATTCTCCGCTAATTATTGCTGAACAATTTGGAACGTTAGGCACGCTTTATCCCAACCGAATTGATTTAGGATTAGGCAGAGCACCAGGAACGGATCAAGCAACTGCAAGTGCCATTCGCTCAGATTTTTCGAAGCAGCGATGCAGTTTCCATCTGAAGTTCAAAAAATTCAAACGTATTTTTCGGTGAACAATAAACAGCAACAAGTACGTGCAAACGTGGCAGAAGGTGTGGATGTACCCTTGTATATTTTAGGTTCAAGTACAACAAGTGCTTATTTAGCTGCAGAAAAAGGATTGCCTTATGCTTTTGCAAGTCATTTTTCGAGTGCACAATTAATGGAAGCATTAAAGATTTATAAAAGTCAATTTCAACCTTCTAATTATATAAATCAACCTTATACTATCGCAGGACTTTCAATCATCATAGCAGATACCGATGAAGAAGCAGAATTTCTTTCAACCTCTTATTATTCAAGAGTAATCGGGATTTTAACAGGAAACAGAAGTCCATTAGAGCCTCCTTTTGAAGTAACGAATGAATTCCGAAGCATCGTACAACAACCCGCAGTACAACAAATGTCGAAGTACGCCTTTATCGGTAATAAAGAAACCGTGAAAAAGAAAGTGAAAGCCTTTATCGAAAATACAGGGGTGGATGAACTAATGGCTGTCACGAATGTATTTGATTTCGAAGATCGTATGAAATCGGTGAAGTTGTTTGCAGAGATAATGGGTGAGCTGAATGGGAGCAATTAATTCTTTTGTTTTTGGTTATCATTATTTAATTTTTATGTCAATCGCCTATGCTGATAATGATATTTTTTTATTTCTTGGAGAAGACTAGTCCCCATCTTCCAATGTTCATTGTTTTTTTAAACGTTTGCCCAACTTGATATGGTTTTTGAACTTTTAGTTCAATTATTCTGTTGAGTTCTTGGTCTTGAATTTTTATATAATGTCTTTTTTGTCCTTTGCTCTGAATTATGTAATAGTCAATAATTTTTGCGTTTATATTTACAGTCTTGTTGTCGCCTAAATAAGCGTTTGTCAAAATAATTAATGAAAGGGTGGTTGCAAAAAATATTCCAGTCATTGCTAAAGTCAAAGTCAATACTCTGAAAATCGTCCGAAGTTTTGTTCCTATTTTAGATCTATATTCCTTTTTTTCATATTGCCGAAGAAATGTTAAATAGCTGAAATAGCAAATAGGTATCATAATGATAAGAATTGGCAAAGCAAAATACTTCATTGTCCAGCTTGTCGCTATGTCAACTTCAATAAAGTCAAATGATGTAAATGATATAACAATTGTCAGTATACAAAGTCCAATTATTATATAAAATATGGTCTGAAATTGTCGTATAGTCATTGGTTTGTGATTCTTTCTAAAATTGCCTTAAGCGTTTAATTGGGTTGCTATCGCCTCACAAAACATTAATAAATCTAAAAAATTCTTTTATTATATTCTTTAAAAAGAAGATTATTCTTTTTCATATCTAAAATAAGTGTAATTTAATTTATTTAAAATATAATTATAGCCTTCAATTTTTGAAAGTAGGTCTAATTCATTGTAAAACAAGGTTTTTTTGTGCTTTATATTGTTTTTTTTGTCCCAAACATAATATTCCTCAAAATTGTTTTTGTTATCTATTAAATGATAATATGTATAAATTTCATTTCCTAGATTATCAAATTTCGAATGAAAAGTTGTATCTCCATTATAATGAACTTTTGTATAAATAGGTACACTATTGTTTTCTTTTATAGAAAATAAACTCAATCTATTTGAGTCTTCATAAGAATATAAAGTTTCGACCGTTTGATGTGAGGATTTGAAAATTTCTTTAATTAATTTTGAATTTAAATAATAGTATTGAGTTATGACTTTTTCAGTATCAATTTCATTATTCATTTTATGAATTATCCTATATGAATTTTTATTAATTAATTGATTTTCAGTATTGTATTTGTATTTTGTGATTTTATGAGGAGTAGAATCTGAAATAGGGTCGATTGTTTTTGTTTCGATCAGATTTTCATTTTCATCATATTTAAAATAAACAAAACCATAAAATCCATCAATAAAATTTCCATTTGTATCGATTTTTGAAGCGTAAAAACTGTTTTTTAATTGTAAGCCATTTGTATCGTAGTACATTGTAAATAAGTCTTTTCCATCTAAAATTTCTACACATCGTTTTATTTGAGATTTTTTTATAGCAGTTGATTTATTCCTATCCAACATACTTTGAGAATAAACAAAGTTTGTGCTTAATAAAAGGATTAAAAATCTGATTTTATTTAACATATTGGTTTAAATTTTATCTAAAAAACATTGGTAAATACAACTTTTCTTGTTTAACGTAAGTAGGTCAGCAAGGTTATATTTAAATAATATTTTTGTTTAATATTCATTTCTGTTTGATTTAAAATTTAAGTCATTTTCACCTCTAATTATCTTCTTCTATACTCTAAAGCCGAAGTGAGAATTTAAAATTTTATCAATAACAGTCTACATCTTTTCTGAACTTACTCCTTTTAGTCTAAATATTTTTTCAAGTTCTGCTGTCCAATCTGCAATTATTCTTATTTCTTTCAATTTATTTTTTGTGTCGATACCGTTTTGTAATTGCCTTTGTTGATCTGATGGTATTTTTATTTCTTTTCCTTTGAAACCATCTTCATAAAAGAAATTAGTTGTCCAATTTGTAATGTACATTTGATTGTTTGGCGCTATAACAACAGTTGGTGCATAACCCATACTGATTTCATAACTTTTAGTTGTCGCAATTCTAATGTCTAGTGGAAGTGTAAGATCAGAATGTTCAATGGACTTAACTTGGTCAATGAAAAAGAAATTGTCATTGTTGTAATACATTAAACCAACTGGCGGTTTACTTTGAATACTTATGATTGCATTTTCAATTATTTGTCCGTTCTCCAAAATGCACTTGCATGGAATAGATATAAATTCCTTTAAATTACCATAATGGTCTAGAGGCGTACAACCAATTTCTGAAAGTACTTTCAAGTGTTCAGGATGTATTTCTAACTTTTTGTTATTCCAGTCTTCCACTGTTTGCAAACGATTTTGCGGCACAGTGTCAACTTTGCTTTTTGAATTGTCAACGAACCAGATTGTTTTACAAGATTCACATTGAACAAGTCTTCCAATTTTTAAGGTCTTAAGGTCATGATAAGGTCCGGAATAGTCATTCTTTAAACTGCTAAAACTTGTGCCAATAACATTAGGACTGTGACAAGCTGGACAACCTTTCTTATCAACAGTATTATTGTATTTCAGTAGTTTTTTAATGTATTTCAGTAGGTTCATAATGTTGCATATAAAGTTATTCAACTAACCGAAAGGTGACACTTTTACCATAAATTTGATATGGTAAGCTAATGTTTGATTAAACCCGAAACTACTTTCTTGTAACACGAAATCCCATATTTTGGTGCTGTTAGATACAGTTTTTATTTTTGTTATCTATTTACCACAGTTTCTCATTAGTTCTGCTTCTACTGTTAAACCTAAATCTTGCGCGGTAAGTAAGTCTAGGCAATAGTCGCTATAGATTAGCATTTGTTTTATTTGTCCACGAATGTAATATGCAAAACCAAGTTTTTTATCAATTTCAATTGCCGTATTGCAGTCGGATAGAGCTGATAAAATATTTGATTCTGATTTTTTTAACGAAGATTTAGTCGGAAAACTCCAATTCACACTCATTGGTTGATTATTGAAATTAGTATTAAGAGAATAAGAACTGATTTTTACCTTTTCAGCTAAACTCACTTTTGCAATTGCTCGATTCACGTATGCTAATGGGAAGTCCTTATTTAGCTGAATACTTTTATTAAAATCATTGATAGCCATTTCATATTTTCCAACTTTTAGGTAAATATGCCCTCTCATATTGTAATAAGCCTCTTTATTAAACTCTTTAATATCAGGAGCTAATTCTATTGCTTTATTTATTTGGATTAAAGCTTCTTCAAAAAGACCTAAATTAACTTTGCATTCTGAAATACTAAAATATGTCGAAGCTAATGAACCATTATAAAAACTTGTAATCTTTTCGGTTGATGCGCCTGTGAATCTTGGGTTTGATTTTATTTCTTCTAAAATATTTTCTTTGTGCTTTAACGACAGATTATAATTTTCAATTGCCTGTTCATATTGATTTAAGGATAAGTAAGCATTTCCTTTAAAAGATAGCAACATTGAATAGTCTGGAAAAAATTTAAGCCCTTCCGTGTATATGTTAATTGCTTTTTGATATTCTTTTAAATTATAATAGCCTACACCTCTTTGATAGTAATAGCTTGGTTTTGAAGCATCACAAATGTCTTGGAAAGCGTCATTAATTTCTGTTATTGCTACTTGATCAGTAATTTTACCACTTTGAATTAATGATTTCAAAATAATATAATCTGAGCATGAGGCATCAAGGTCTTCCAATTTATAAAATGATGTTGCTCTATTTAGGTAAGGTAAAAAATCGTTTTGATTTATTGAAATAGCTTTGTTGTAATCATTTATAGCTTTTTGATATTCTTGCATCACATCAAAAATTGCACCCCTTCCTGTGTAAAGTGAGAATTGATTACTATCAAGTTCAATAGCTTTATTTACATCTATCAATGCATCTTCTAGTCTTTTTTGACTGTAATAAATACTTGAACGTTGAAAGTAAGGATAATAGTTTTCAGGAGACAGCTCAATTGCTTTTGTTAAATCCGAAATTGCTAAAGATTGATAGCCTGAATTTGCATTATAAAGACCTCTTTGAACATAATATTCAGAATTATTTGGGTCTAATTCAATTGCTTTGTTGTGGTCGACTAAAGCTCCAAACTTGACGCCAAGCATTTCTTTCAGTCTTCCTCTATTAGAGTAAAGAAGTGCGTCTTTAGGATCTGTATTTACCGCTTTGTCAAAATATTCGAGAGCTTTTTTATTGTCGCCCCTTAATGAATAAACTCTTCCAATGTTTAAATAACATCTAGCACATTTTGGATTTACAGCCAAAGCTTCAGAATAGTATTTTTCACCAAGGTCAAGGTTGTTTTTAGTAATATAAGCATAACCAAGCCAACGTAAAACATCTTCATTCTTTGGATGTTTCTTTAATTCTTTGTCAAAATATTTTATTATCTCGTCTGACTTGCCTCTTATCATTAAAGAGTCTCCAATTTTTTGATATATATCCTTCGACTGCCCAAAACTCAAAGTAGATAGGATTATAAATAATATTGTTGATGTCGTCTTCATAAAATTGTGTAAAAACAAATTATTACCAAAACAAACTATCGTATATCTATCTAAATGAGTTTGCTAAGCGATAAAATATTCAGTATTTGTATATTAAAAATGTTTAAAATAAATAAAAACAACAAATTATCTGATAAATTTTCTAATTTATTAAAATTATCTTTTTTAATTTTACGTTTTCTCTAGACCATAATTATTGTGTTTATAATTGAGTGATCGGAATATTAACAGGAAACAGAAGTCCATTAGAGCCTCCTTTTGATGTAACAAATGAATTTCGTAGAATCATACAACAACCCGCAGTACAACAAATGTCGAAATACGCCTTCATAGGCAGCAAGGAAACTGTAAAAAAGAAAGTGAAAGCCTTTATTGAAAATACGGGTGTTGACGAACTTATGGCTGTTACGAATGTATTTGATTTCGAAGATCGTATGAAATCGGTGA
>CALPRR020000125.1 GCA_943326025.2 Candidatus Kuenenia stuttgartensis
AACTACTAAAGATTTATTTGGAAACTGTCTACATAAATATGTGATTACTGATGCAATTCGAGATGAAAATGTACTTCGTTTTGGAATTGAATATGTTGGTAAATACAAAGACAAAAGCAATGCATTTATTGATATTGAAGTTGAAGATATTGATAAAAAAGAAGTCCTCGATTCTGAAAAACGACTGGATAAAATTGCAGATTATATTATTGCTCATCACAGTCAAAAAACGTTTAGAAAAGACTATTCTGCCATTTTCGCTGTGAGTAGCATTGAAAATGTAATCAAATATTACGACATCTTCCAAAAGAAAAAAGAAGCAGGCGAACATGATTTACGTATTGCAACTATTTTCACCTACGGAACAAACGAAGATTCGGATGATGCACAAGATTATCTTCCTGATGACCAAGATGATTGGGGTAATGAAGGTCTAAGTATGGCAGCTGATCCAAGAGCAATTTACCAATCTTCACATTCAAGAGATAAATTGGAAAGCTTTATTGGTGATTACAACAAAATGTTCAATACAAGTTTCTCTACTAAAGACAGTCAGCAGTTTGAAAACTATTACAAAGACATCAGTAAACGTTTAAAAGAAAGAGAAAAGGAAAGTTTCAATGACGAGAAAGACCGTTTGGATATTGTCATTGTAGTAAATATGATGTTGACTGGTTTTGATGCGAAAAAGGTAAATACCTTATACGTTGATAAAAATCTAAAACAACATGGTTTAATTCAGGCTTATTCAAGAACAAATCGAATTTTAGGAGAACAGAAATCACAAGGAAACATATTAGCATTCAGGAACCTTAAAAAAGCAACCGACGATGCAATTACCTTGTTTTCAAATAAAGATGCAATAGAAGTCGTTACAATGCCTGATTACGAAGTAATTGCAACTAAGTTTGACGAGGCTTTGGAGTTTTTAAGAGTAATTACGCCAACCTATCAAAGTGTTGATGATTTAGAAACTGAGGAAGCCGAAGCACAATTTGTACAATCATTCAGAAGATTGATGCGAAATATGAATGTTTTGCAATCCTATACTGATTTTGATTGGGAGGATATTGCAATCGATGAACAAGAATTTGAAGATTACAAAAGCAAGTATTTAGACTTATATCAAAAAGTAAAACGCGATCAGCAAAAACAAAAAACGTCTATTTTAGATGATATTGATTTTGAATTGGAATTAATTCACAGAGATCAAATAAACGTTGCTTATATTATAAAATTACTTTCTCAATTGAAAGCTTCTAAAGCAGATGCTGCAGCAGTTCAACGAAAAGCAATTATCGACTTATTAGGTGGTGACATTCAATTAAGAAGTAAACGTGAATTGATTCAAAAATTCATAGATGAAAATTTACCTCATATCAACGATTCAGATAACATCGAAGACGAATTTGAAAAGTTCTGGCAAGATCAAAAAGTATTAGCGCTTGATAAATTATGCAAGGAAGAAAACCTAGACAAAGCGCAATTTAAATCCTTAATCGACGCCTATATTTTTAGCGGTCGTGAACCTATTAAAGATGAAGTTTTTAAATGCTTGGATAATCGTCCGAGTATTTTACAAGCTAGAGCAATCGGTGAACGAATTCTAAACAAGATGAAGGAATTTGTAGAAGTTTACGTAGAAGGAATGTTGGCTTAAATGATTTGAAATTTCAATTTTTTCCAAAATGGAAACTACTGAATCAGACAATAATAATAAAATTTCATAATCTTAATTAAATTGAATTTTCAATAAGAAAATCATATGAAATGAAACGATTGTTTGATTAGAATATAAAAATGTATTATTGTTTAAATGATTACCCTGAGGTTTATATTAAATTTCTTGAAATTATAAAAGGTATCACAGAAGACTTATTTTAAAGTTAGAAAATGTAAAAAGAAAAAAGCTTTGAAACGAGTCGTTCCATCAATTTATTTTAATCAACCTAACTGAAAACCTAAATCGAAATAAAGATATGGATATAAATTATTTTTTCATTTTGAGTGAATTCAATTTTTAAGAACTTTTTCACCGATCGAAATAATGACAATTTCAGTATATTTGTTAGATGACCAAAAAAACACAAATTATATTATTGCATATTTTGGTATGGATTCAATTTTTGATCCTTCCTTTGGTTTTTTTTCCAGCTCCATTTGAATTGGTTCAAGGCGACTCGTCAGGTATGTTTGTGATGAGTTATATTTTTACAAATGTATTTTTAATTCTCATTTTTTATTTTAATTATTTATATGCTATTCCGAAGTATTATTTTAAACATCAATACTATACCTATGGGGCAATAGTGATAGGCTTTATAATACTTTCAATAATATTAGCCATTCTTTTAAAAAATACACATCCTTCACAATTTTTAGTAGATAGAGAATCAGATCCACCTGCAATTGGAAGTATTTTGATCCGTTTGGTTATTGTTTTGGTTGCGTCTTTTGGATTGAAAGTTTTTCAGCGTTGGAGAGAAACTGAAATTGAAAAATCAAATGTCGAATTGTCCTACTTGAAAGCACAAATTAATCCACATTTTTTATTTAACACCTTAAATGGGATATATGCTTTAGCAGTAAAAAAATCGGATGATACTGCAGGAGCAATTGTAAAACTATCTTCAATTATGCGTTATGTTATAAATGATGCAAAAGAGGAATATGTTTCCTTGGATAAAGAGATAAAATACGTTTCTGATTACATCGATTTACAAAAAATGCGTTTAAATAAATACGTGAAAGTAAATTCAATAGTAGAAGGTAATGCTATAGGAAAAAGAATTGTTCCGATGTTGTATATCTCATTTATTGAAAATGCATTTAAGTTTGGAGTAAGTACTGAAGGTGAAAGTTTAATTGAAATTCAACAAACCATTTTCAGAAATGAATTAACTGTTAAAGTCAAAAATACAATTGTTCACAAAAACCAGATTGATTCAAAAGTGGAAGAAACAGGAATAGGAATTGATAATTCTCGTTTACGATTACAGCAAACGTATGCTGGTAAATTTCATTTATTGATTGATAAGAATGAAGATTTTTTCACAGTCGAACTTAAAATTGAACTAAAATGATTAATTGCATTGCCATTGATGACGAACCTTTAGCATTAGAAATCATTGAATATTTCTGTGAAACAATTCCATATTTAAATTTACAAAAGTGTTTTACAAATGCTTCAGAAGCGGCTAAATACATTTCAAATAATTCAATTGATTTACTATTTCTGGATATTCAAATGCCTGATATTTCTGGAATTGAATTTTACAAACAAATCCAGCAAAACACGATGGTGATTTTCACTACTGCTTATAGTGAATATGCCGTTGAAGGATTTAATCTGAGTGCAATTGATTATTTATTGAAACCATTTGGACAAGAACGTTTCAAACAAGCGACTGAAAAAGCTCAATCCTATTATAATTTTCTTTATCAATCTGAAAAAAATACTATTCAATACTTATATGTTCGTTCAGAATATAGCTTGGTTAAAATCCCTTTCAATGAAATTCTTTATATAGAAACATTGGATGATTATATTAAAATTCATCAGTTAGGTAAAAAACCAGTGTTAACGCTGATGAGTATGAAAAGCATTAATGAAAAATTACCTGCTTCAGAATTTATACGAGTTCATCGCTCTTATATCGTACCTTTTAACCGAATTGAATCAGTAAGAGGGAAAGTGATCAGTATGGGGATTACAGAAATCCCAATCGGAAAAAGTTATGAAGAGGTATTTTTTAAAGCTTATGTTTCGAAATCTTTTTAATTAATTGTTCAAATTTTTAACAGTTTAATTCACTTAGTCTAAGGCAGTTTTTTTGCTCTAATTTTATATATTTAAATCAAACACCGATACATTTTTGTCGTTTACCGATACATTTAAAATAATTGGAATAGTATTCTGTTATTTGTTTTGTAATTAAAAACGAAAGAATATGCAAATCAATAAAAACATTGCCATTAGTGATTCAGGATTTATATTTAATCCTTCCACTGGAGATTCATTTTCAACCAATCAAGTTGGAATGGAAATAATTCGTTTATTAAAAGATAACAAATCTAAAGAAGAAGTTATTTCTGGAGTCGTTTCAAAATTCAATGTGGATGAAGCTACTGTAGAAAAAGATTTATCTGATTTTACTTTAATGTTAAATAACTTTCAATTAGTAATAGGCCATGAGTAAGCGACAGATAACAGTGGCTGTATCTGGATTAAATAATATTGATAGTCCAGGACCAGGAATACCTGTTATTCGAGCATTGAAAGAAAGTGAATTCTTTGATGTAAGAATAATTGGACTTTCCTACGAGAACCTTGAGCCAGGTTTATACATGCGTGATTTGGTTGATAAATCATATTCTATTCCTTTACCTTCTTCTGGGACAGCAACATTGTTAGAGCGATTAGCTTATATTAATAGTGTTGAAAAAATAGATGTAATAATCCCAAATTTTGATGCTGAACTTCATAGTTTCATCAAACTTTCAGAACAACTAAAAAGAGATTTTGGAATTGCAACGGCTTTACCAACTCAAGAACAATTCGAATCAAGACACAAATCAGTTTTATATGATTTTGGGGTTGAAAATGAAGTGAAAGTACCGTTTAGTAAAATGATCTTTTCCTCAGCTGAAATTTCATCGTTGAAAAATGAATTTACTTATCCTTTAGTGATTAAAGGTAAGTATTACGATGCATCAATAGCTGCGACTCCAGAACAAGCAGTTAACTACTTTAATAAAATTAGCGCGAAATGGGGATTACCCATCATTGTTCAAGAATTTGTTAGTGGAAATGAAGTTAATGTTACCGCATTAGGTGATGGAAAAGGTAATTGTATCGGTGCCGTTCCAATGCGAAAACTATATATTACCGACAAAGGAAAAGCTTGGGCAGGCGTTTCATTAGATGATGAAAAACTGATTGAAATTACCAATCGTGTAATCAGTAATTCAAAATGGAAAGGTGGTTGTGAATTGGAATTCATAAAATCAAATGCAGGAGAATATTATTTGTTAGAAATGAATCCTCGATTCCCTGCATGGGTATATCTAGCAGTTGGATGTGGACAAAATCATCCAGAAGCATTGGTAAAAATGGCTTTAGGTGAAGATGTTCAACCTTTTGACTCATATGATGTTGGGAAATTATTTATTCGCTACTCATTCGACCAAATCGTTGACTTAAAAGATTTCGAAAAAATTTCAACTATTGGGGAACTTTAGAAGTTCATAACATAAAAATTATAAAACATTAAATTAGAAATTATGTCAAAATTATCATACGAGCGTCCATTTATTCAAAAGTTGAATACAGGAAGCATGAACAAGTTCGGAACAAAAACAGAATTTTCACCAGTTTCTCAATTGGATGGTGTTCCAGTGAAAAAGTTAACAGACGAATATGGTTCACCTTTATTTGTGATTTCAGAAAGACAAATTCGTAAGAATTCTCAAAATGCAAACAGAGCATTTAAAACAAGATATCCTAAAATACAATTTGCATGGAGTTATAAAACAAATTACATTGATGCAGTATGTAATATTTTTCATCAAGAAGGATCTTGGGCAGAGGTAGTTTCTGTTTTTGAATACAAAAAAGCATTAAGAAATGGGGTTTCTGGAAATAATATAATTTTCAATGGTCCAGATAAATCAGTTGAAGATTTAGAATTAGCAGTTGATAATAATTCATTGATCCACATCGATCACTTTGATGAATTGTATTCGTTAGTTGAGTTGTTGAGTGGTGGAAAGAAAAAAGCAAGAGTTGCGATTCGTGTAAACATGGATACTGGAATTTACCCAATGTGGGATCGTTTTGGATTTAATTATGAAAATGGTCAAGCTTGGAATGCAATCAATAAAATCATGGCTCATCCTGAGTTAGAATTAGTTGGATTACATTGTCATATTGGAACTTATATGCTTTCAACTTCAGCTTATGCAACTGCTGCATATAAATTATGTGATTTGGCTAAACATATAAAATTGAGCTATAATTTAGTTGTTCAATATCTTGATTTAGGAGGAGGATTCGCTTCATCAAACACATTGAAAGGTTCTTATTTACAAGGTGCAGACATTATTCCAACGGTTGATGATTATGCTGAGGCAATTACTTCTACTGTTTTAAATGCAGGTTTTAAACAAGATGAGCTACCAACAATTATTTTAGAATCAGGAAGAGCGCTAATTGATGACGCAGCTTGGTTGATAGGGTCTGTTTTAGCTACAAAACGTTTGAGTGATGGAAGAAGAGCAACTGTGGTAGATTTTGGAGTAAACTTATTATTCAATGCTTTTTGGTACGATTATAAAATATCACCAGCTCAAGATTTTACGCACCATACGGAAGATATGGCTTTATACGGACCATTATGTATGAACATTGATTGTATTCGTGAGAGTGTTAATTTACCATTATTGAACAAAGGTGATCAATTAGTAGTTCATAAAGTTGGAGCTTACAATATGACTCAATGGTTACAATTCATTCAAATGAGACCTAATGTAGTGTTGATTGACATGGAAGGAAATGTTCATTTAGTAAGAGAAAAAGAATCAATTGATACAATTATTCAACAAGAAAGAATGCCAGAATATTTAAAAAAGAAATAATCAAATTTTTCAAATTAACCTTGATGGGATTTCAATTTCTATCAAGGTTAATAAAAAAAGTTTAACAGGTTCACTCAATTGATTTAACTATTTTTGAAAGCTTATTTTTTAATTCATATTTCAAAATCCCAATGAATAATAATTTCACATTACAGCTTAAATATTGGACGAATAGTATCTTACATAGCTACAGTCAAATATTTTTTTCGCTAAACAAAGTGTTGGCCATTATTATTATTGTAGCAACATTTTTTGCGCCTAAAATTGGATTGACTGGATTTTCAGCAGTTATATTAATTAATCTTGTTGCATATTTTGTTGGTGTAAATAGAAAACTAATTAGCGAAGGAATGTTTGGTTTTAATGCCATGTTACTCGGTTTGTTTCTTGGACATCAATATGAGATAAATACTACTTTTTGGCTATTATTTGTAGTTGCAATTGTATTCCTGTTAATTACTACAGTTTGGTTGAATGGCGTTTTTGGAAAACATGGCTTACCTTTTTTGTCCTTTCCATTTATAATTACCAGTTGGATTGTAGTATTAGCAGCAAGTAGTTTTACAAAAATAATTTTCAATGAAGAGCATGTTTTTGTTATAAATCATTTAATGATTCAGGAACAAAGTTCATTTTATCAATTTGTTCATCAGTTTGATACGCTTCAATTACCGCAATCAGTTTTGATATTTTTTAAAACAGTTGCTGGAACTTTTTTTCAAACTAGCTTGTTGGCAGGAATTATTATAACCTTTGGACTTCTTTATTTCTCTAGAATTGCATTTACGTTAAGTGTTTTAGGTTTTGCTTCGGCTTATTTTTTCTATGGATTATTCGGAGCGGATGTGAATCAATTGAATGAAGATTTAGTAGGTTCTAATTTCATATTTATGGCGATTGGGATTGGTTGTTTTTATATTATTCCAAATACGTATAGTTATTTTGCTGTTTTTGTATTGACACCTATATTAATGTTATTA
>CALPRR020000126.1 GCA_943326025.2 Candidatus Kuenenia stuttgartensis
AAGGCAAAATTATTCCAAAGCATTAATTTCATTCACGGTAGCGAACAAAAAACACATTCGGATAGTTTTCACATGACGACTTTTCCTTTAGGTGGATTAATTGGAGTTTGGATTGCTTTGGAAGATATCGATTTAGAGAATGGACCGCTTCACTATTTTAAAGGGAGTCATAAACTTCCTTATTACCTCAACTCAGATTATAATAATACTGGAAATCGTTTTTTTATAGGTAAAAAAGGATATGGCGAATATGAAAATTTCATAGAAAAAAAAATAGTAAAAGAAAAACTTCCAAAAGAATTGTTTTTGGCTAAAAAAGGTGATGCAATTATTTGGCATGCAAATCTATTTCACGGTGCTGAACCTCATTTAGACAAATCAAAAACCAGAAAAAGTATGGTCTTTCATTATTTTAATGAAAATGCGATTTGTTACCATGAAATCACTCAACGACCTTCTATTTTTAAATGAAAATTACAACTTTAAATATCAACGATGAACTTCCATTAACTTGTTCAAGAAAAGGAACTTGTTGTCATGGAAATCAAGTTTTTTTAAATCCTTGGGAAATTGTTTCTTTGGCGAATAAGAAAAACTGTTCAGTAACTGAATTTATTGATAATTATACAGATTTAAAGGGTTTGAAATTGCGATTTGATGGAGTGAAAAATCAAATCGGTAAAGCAGCTTGCAATTTATACATAGATGATTTTGGATGCAGCGTTCATAAAGGCCGCCCCCTCGCCTGTCGATTGTTTCCGATTGGTCGACAAATTCAACAAAATAAAATTCAATACATCTATCAAGGAACTGAATTCCCTTGTTTGAATGGTTGTTCGGAAGTTCTTGAATTACCAAAAATTACGGTAAACGATTATTTATCTGGACAAGAAACTGATTTGTACGAACAAGCTCAAGATGAGTATTTAGAAGTGATGCAGAATTTAGCGGATATTGCTTTCTCTTTACTTTTAGATACAAAATTAGCAGATAGCAATGAACATGAAACGTTGATTGAGTGGAGAAAAATGAGTAATGAATCAATCGAGCAAATTTTAAACAGAATTGATTCAGAATGGTTGAAATTACTTATAACTCCATCAATTAACGAATTCTTGTATGAACCAATAGAATTTACAAGAAAACACAACGAACTACTTCAATCGAAAGCTCAAGAGCAATTTGGAATGTTAGATTGTTTATTTGAATTAAGTAAAGCTTCTATTCAAATAATGGCTTTAACCTTATTTCTAGCAAAAGGAATCGGCGCAGATCCAACTACTTTAATTGAGTTTTGGATTGAGACAGCTAAAAAACATGGGGCAAAAGAATAATATTAAATAAAACAATTATAGTATCACATGAATCCAAAAGTTGACGAATATTTAGGGAAAGTAAAAAAATGGCAAGATGAACTTGTTAGATTAAGAGAAATTGTTCTTGATTGTCAACTTGTTGAAGAATTAAAATGGAAAGTCCCATGTTATACATTCAATGGGAAAAACATTGTTCTGATTCATGCTTTTAAAGAATATTGTGCGTTACTTTTTATGAAAGGATCACTTTTAAATGATTCGAAAAACATTCTTTTTCAACAAACGGATAATGTTCAGTCAGGAAGACAAATTAGATTTACGAATATTCAAGATATAATTGATTTAGAAGCTGATTTAAAAGCTTATATTTTCGAAGCAATTGAAGTTGAAAAAGCAGGATTGAAAATTGAATATAAAAAAACAGAAGATTTTGAAATGCCTGAAGAATTTCAAATCGTTTTAAATGAAAATCAGGCGGTAAAATCTGCGTTTGAAGCATTGACTCCTGGAAGACAAAAAGGGTATTTATTACATTTCTCAGGTGCAAAACAATCGGCTACAAGATGTTCACGAATCGAAAATTCAATTGATCGAATTTTGAAAGGAAAAGGTTTAAATGACTGTACATGTGGTCTTTCGAGAAGGATGCCAAATTGTGATGGTTCTCATAAACAACTTAATAATCACTAAAATGGATAATTCAATTTTATATAAAGAAAAACAGCGTTTTAATCAATGGTGGATATGGTTAATAATTATTGTTGTAAATAGTGTTCTTATTTATGGTGTTTTCCAACAAGTATTTAATGGTAAACCATTTGGTGATAAACCAATGTCAAACGTTTCTTTATTAATAATAAATATTACTTTTTTCATACTTTCTCTTTTATTTATAACCTTTAACTTAGAAACAATAATAAAAGCAGATGGAATTTACATTAGATTTTTCCCAATTCATCGAAAATTGAAATTTTTACCTTGGACAAGTTTATCAAAGGTTTATTTACGTACTTATTCACCTTTAAAAGAGTTTGGTGGTTCGGGTTTTCGATACAGTTTAACTGGTAAAGGAAAAGCATACAATGTTTCTGGCAATAATGGACTTCAACTTGAATTTGAGAACGGAAAAAAATTATTGATAGGCACGAAAAATCCTGAAGAACTTTTAAATGTTTTAAAGAGTTTAAATAAAGTAAAAGAATAAATCTTTTTAATTTTTAAATTGAAAAGCATTGAAATCATTGAAAACATCACTTGACATCTTTTGCAATTACGATAAAAGTTCATTTAATTGAAAAAGCAATAGCTAATTTGAAAAACTTGGTGAAATTTTAGCTTAATAAGCGATCATTTCGACTTATTCTCGCATTTTTTTGGTTTCATTGAAATAAATACTGATTTTTGTACTAATTATGAAGAAAAAAGTTGAAATTCTCGCTCCTGCAAAGAACTTATTGCAAGGAATGTTAGCTATTAATTCTGGTGCTGATGCTGTATATATCGGAGCTCCTCAATATGGTGCTCGATCAAATGCTACAAATTCAATCGAAGACATTGCTGAATTAGTAAAGTATGCTCATTTATTCAAAGCACAAGTATTCGTTGTAATCAATACTATTTTGTATGACAATGAATTAGATGATTGTAAAAAGTTAATTTATCAATTATACGATATTGGAGTCGATGCTTTAATTGTTCAGGATATGGCAATTATGGAAATGGACTTACCTCCTATTGTAATTCACGCTAGTACTCAAGCAAATAACCGTGACCCAAAACATGTAAAGTTCTTGAAAGATGCTGGAATGCAACGCGTTGTTTTAGCGAGAGAATTAAACTTAGATCAAATTAGAGAAATTCACGAGTCAACTGATGTTGAATTAGAATTTTTCGTTTCAGGAGCGTTATGCGTTTCTTTTAGCGGAAATTGTTACATGAGTATCGCAGGTGGTGAACGAAGCGCTAACAGAGGTTCTTGTGCTCAAAACTGTCGATTACCATACAACTTAACAGATGGAACAGGTAAAACGTTAATTGCAAATAGTCACTTGTTGTCTATCAAAGATTTAGATTTATCAGATCAATTACCTAATTTAATTGAAGCTGGAGTTACATCTTTCAAAATAGAAGGACGTTTGAAAGACTTGGTTTACGTTAAGAATAATGTTTCTTACTTACGTCAAAAATTAGATGCTTTTTTAGAAAACAACGAACAATTTACCAAAGCTTCTTCAGGAAAAACACTTTTCAACTTTGATCCTCAAATGGATAGAAGTTTCAATAGAGGTTATACGGATTACTTCGTAAATAAAAGAAAAGAGAAGATTGGTTCTTGGGAAACTCCAAAATCAAAAGGACAATATATAGGAAAAGTTACCGATATTACTCCAAAAGGCTATTTCATTGAAAATGCAGACCAATTGAACAATGGAGATGGTTTGTACTTTTTGAATGAAAGTGGTGAAGGCGATGGGGTTCAAATCAATGTGGTTTTAAATAGCTTGGTTGTTCCGAATAATTATAAGCCAATTGCAATTGGAACAGATATTTACAGAAATTCAGATGCAGCGTTTAATAAAATTGTAGAACGTGATGATGCAACGATTCGTAAAATCAGTGTTGAATTAACGTTCTCCGAAACTGCGAATGGATTCCAATTGGTTGCCATTGATGAAGATGGACATGAAAGCATATCAACTTTCGAAATAGAAAAAACTCCTTCTACGAAAGGCGAAGTGATCATCGATGAGATTAAAAAGAATTTAACAAAAACAGGAAATACTCCATTCACAGTTGAACAAGTAAATGTAGAATTTTCAAATACGTGGTTTTTACCAACTTCAAAAGTGAATGAAATCCGAAGAGAAGTTTTAGAAAATTTGATCGATATTCGTGTAAATGAATACCATAGAGAAGAATTTCAGATTCAAAAAACAGATCATCCCTACCCTGTTTCAACCTTAGATTTCACATACAATGTTTCTAATAAATTATCTAGAGCATTTTACAAACGTCACGGTGTAACTGAAATTGAAAAAGCTTTTGAATTACAATGGGATCCAGGTAAATCAAGGGTAATGACTACCAAATATTGTGTGAAGTACGAATTAGGCAAATGCGCTCGATTCCAACGTGATACAATGGGTGAAAAAGTAGTCGAACCGTTAACGTTGACACATGGTGAAAATGAATACAAATTGAAATTCAATTGCAAGCCATGTGAAATGGAAATCTGGGAAAAAGATGCTGATTTAGAATTCATTGACGAAGACGAACAAATGCTGAAATGAAATTATAATTTTAGTAAGATGTAGCAAAATGAATGGCTGTATTAACTTTCTTTTATTGAAATCTTATTCTTTACTCCTAAATAGTTATTAATATAATACCGATTTTAGCAATATGGTATTAAATAGAGTTTGGATTGGAATGTTCATTGTCGCAATGGTAATGGGATTCTCGAAGTTAATCTTTTGGCAAGACACACACATTTTACAAAATATGATGGACGCTCTTTTTGAGTCTTCTAAATCAGGTTTTGAAATTGCACTATTCATGACAGGTTCCCTTTGTTTGTGGATGGGATTAATGAAAATTGGAGAAGATGGTGGAGCTGTTCGTATCATGTCTCGATTAGTTGCCCCATTGTTTTCAAGATTATTTCCTGAAGTCCCAAAAAATCATCCTGCATTGGGATCAATGATGCTAAATTTTTCGGCAAATATGCTTGGATTAGATAACGCTGCAACACCTGCTGGTCTTAAAGCAATGAAAGATTTACAAGATTTAAATACTGAAGATCCAAAAAAAGCAACAAATGCACAAATTATGTTTTTGGTATTAAATGCTTCAGGTCTAACAATAATACCTGTAAGCATTTTAGCTGCTCGAATGGCAAATGGTTCAACAGAACCAGCATCTGTTTTTTTACCGATTTTAATTACTACCTATTTTGCTACTCTAGGAGGTTTAATTTTTGTTTCAATACGTCAAAAAATAAACTTATTTGATAAAGTAATCATTGCTTATATTGGCACAATTACCTTAATGATAATTGGATTAATGTATTTTTTAAATGCAAATCCTGAAAAGATTAATACAATTTCGTCCGTCATTAGTACTTCTATAATTTTTGGTATTATCAGTTTCTTCTTTGGCTTAGCTTTAAAAGCTAAAATCAATATGTTCGATTCTTTCATAGAGGGTGCAAAAGGCGGATTTCAAGTAGCCTTAAACATTATACCTTATTTGATTGCAATGTTAGCAGCTGTTGCTCTTTTTAGATCATGTGGTGCATTAACAGATTTAATGAATATGATTAAAAGTGGTTTATTTATAGTGGGATTAAAAGCAGTTGAATTTGTTGATGCTCTACCTGTTATTTTCATGAAACCGTTTTCTGGTAGCGGCGCCAGAGGGTTAATGGTAGATACTTTTAACTCATTTGGCGTTGATTCATTTGTTGGGAAATTAGCAGCAACATTTCAAGGAAGTACCGAAACTACTTTTTATGTTATAGCCGTTTATTTTGGATCTGTTAAGGTAACAAATACTCGTTATGCTGCATCAGCTGGAATTTTTTGTGATTTAATTGGCGGTGTTACAGCTATATTAGTTGCTTATTTGTTTTATAATTAATACTTTATATTAAGATGTGGTTTAACAAAAAGAAAAAAGATGTATCAATTGAAAATAAAGTACAGGTTACTCCATTTAAACCATTAGACTATCATCCTAAAATAATTGTTGCTTGGATCAAAGCAATTGAAGGCAATCAAGATATAATCAAATGGTTGAAAGATAATGGATATGAAGAGTTAGTTGTTGCTTCTTCTGCAATTCTATTAAACAACGATGCTCGTGATTGGTTAATGAAAAATGGTTATCCACATTTAATGGCAATGATAAATGCTTCAGAAGGTATTGTATCTGCTCAGATTTGGTTAAAGAAGCATCATTTTGAATTACTTTACCATATTGCTATGGCTATTGAAAATGAAAAAGAAAGTTGGGATTGGATTAGTAAAAATGCAACTGTTGATATTTTTATGTTAGCTCAAACAATTAAACGAATTAAAGATAAGATTGAAGAAAACCACAATGATATTCACAGTTTTAATAAAGACTTATAATAATCATTCTAGTAAATCTGTCTAATACCTTCTCCAAGAACCATTGAAACAGCGTTTGCGATATTGAAACTTCTAACTTTACCTGGAAATGGAATCGTTACAACTTTATCTTTATATTTTTCTAATATCTCTGGCGACAAACCATCTGCTTCTTTGCCGAAAACAAAAACATCACCTGTATTTAATTGATTATTATAAAATGAATTAGTTCCTCTTGCTGAGAAAAAATAGATTTTAGCATTAGAATCAACAGTTTCAATCCATTTTTCAAAATTTTGATGATGAATCAATTCTAAATCTGGCCAATAATCTAATCCAGCTCTTTTAACGCGAGTATCGGAAATTTCAAAACCAAGAGGATGAACTAAATGCAATCTACTTTTAGTTGCAACGCATAATCGTCCAATATTTCCTGTATTATTTGGAATTTGAGGTTCAATCAAGACTACATGAAAATTGACTTGATCGTATTTATCTATACTATTCTCCATTTAATGACTTATTAATTGCCTCAACACATTTCATTCCATCGATTGCTGCTGAAATAATTCCTCCTGCATAACCAGCACCTTCAGCACATGGATATAAGCCTTTGACATCTGGATGTTGCATTGATATTGGATCTCTAGGTATTTGAACAGGAGATGAAGTTCGTGATTCAGGAGCATGTAATACCGCATCATTCGTCAAAAAACCTCTCATTTTCTTATCAAAATCAACAAATCCTTTTCTTAATCTTGAAGCTATAAATTCAGGTAAAATTGTATTTAAATCAACGCTTACAATTCCAGGAACATAAGAAGAACGAGGAAAATCTTTTGAAACTTTTTTATCAACAAAGTCTTTTAAACATTGTGCAGGGACTTTCTGTGTTTTTCCTGCCGCTTCCCAACATGCCTTTTCAACTGATTTTTGAAAATCTAAAGCAATAAATGGATTGTCTTTCGAATAATTTGGCAATTCTTCAGGTTTAACTGTTACCACAATTCCTGAGTTAGAATAAGGATTATTTCTTTTGGAAGGAGACCAACCATTTGTAACAACCTCGCCTTCAGCTGTAGCACAAGGAGCTATAATACCACCAGGACACATACAAAAAGAATAAACACCTTTTCCATCAACCTGTGAAACTAAAGAATAGGAAGCCGGTGGTAAATAATCATCATT
>CALPRR020000127.1 GCA_943326025.2 Candidatus Kuenenia stuttgartensis
CCACTTATTAAGCGTCTTGTTGATTTTGGAATCTTTTTTCGGCTCTTTTTGTTTCTGAGTTTCCGGTTTTTCTGGTCCGAATTCGATTTTTAATTCTTCTTTTGGTTTTTCAATTGCCCTGAAATTTTTTACGGTTGTATCGTTTTTAAATAAACCAAACTCCGATTTTAAGATCGATTTTGCATCTTGTTTTGCAGCTTCGCGGTTCTCTTTTGCTTGTTGTTTTTTCGCAGATTCATCCCACTGAACGGAAGGATTGTCCATGTTTCCGAACATATGTACGAATAATTTCACACCCGTTCCGTCATCAACAACTTCTCCAAATTCTTCATCCGATTTTTGTTGTTTTAACTCACGGAAACGGAAGGAAAAACGGTAATCGATGTTATTATTGAAATCATGTGTTCCTTCTAATTTAACATCCAATGCATTTGATTCAATAACCATCGAAGGAATTTCTAAACGACCATTTCGGATAATGAATGTGTTTTCAAAATTCTCAAATTTTAAGTCCAATAATTTTTTCTCAAACTCATTGATGTTGTTTTTATTCAAGATGAATTTCGCAGAAGAACCTTTCATACTTTCAGTAATCGATTTGAAAGCCATAACGTTTTTCAAACGACCTTCAGAGATTCTCAATTGTACTTTCGATTTTATTTCTTTCTCAATAATTCCTCCTCTTAAATCAAACGGAGCTTCAAATTCCAGCAGAACTCTAATTTTTCCGAATATATTATTTTCTTTAATTACATCTTGGTTGAAGTTGTCCCATTCTTTAAATAATGGCTTAATTTCTACGTTGTCAGAAGTAGCTTTAGTAGAGATTGTAAATACTTCCGGAGTTTTTTCTTCAATTGTTAAAGCACCACGAATAAATGCATTGGCATTCTTCACACTTAATTCAGGAAAGTGAATCATCTTATCACTGATTTTAATGTTGCTCACTAATTCTTTAAAAATGTGTTTTTCGTATTTTAATTCATTGATATTTACAGAAACTTTTCCATCAACATTCGAAGGTAAAATCCAGTTTCGCCCATTTGAAATTTGTTCTTGTTTAGTTTCCGAACTTAAATCTTGAACATTTAAAAATTGACTTTGGATATCCAAATTGGCAATGATATTATCTTCTTTTCTTAAGAAACCAACTATTTGATTGAATACTCCATCAATTTTCAAATCAGAATTTCCAACATTCAGAGAAACGTTATCAATTCCCGCTTCATCATCTCGTAGGTAAATATTTCCTTGTATATTTCTGAATTTTCGCTTATCTTCTTTTAGTTGAAGGCCAACTTTGCGCAATGCAATATCTCCTTCGCATGTTTGCAAATCGTATTTTAAAGATTGATCAGCTTGCGTTAATGCTTGAATGATAAATTGACTATTTAATTGAATGTTTCCATCAATATTTTCAACTCCTGGAAACGAAAACAAACTATTTGCTACTTTTAAATTGATATTTCCTTTCGCATTTCCATCGATTATTGGCGAATCGAAATTTGTTAGTAATGCATTTCCTGAAAATGGTCCACCAGGCGTACTAAAAGAAACACGAGATAATTTTAAATACTCTTTAGCTTTTCCTCCGATGTTTGAATATTTTCCTTTCAACGAAATATTACTAATTTTTAATTGTTTAATCGGATCAATTAAAGAACCATTTTCAATACCAAAATCACAAACAACTTCTAACGGTTCTTCGGTGTCGACTTTTCCTTTCATATCCACATCAAAGTTCACTGTTCCCGAACCTCCAAATTTATCTATGTTTTCAATCGAAGAATGTTTAAAATTATTGGCGAAATCTTTCAATTCCAATTCATTCGCTTTCAATTTAAATTTCAAATCATTTGGAGTGATTTTTCCAGCAAATTCAAACGGTAAGTTAGCAATGAAAATAGTACACGTTGGTATTTCTACCGTACCATTTTCTTGGTTAACAGATAATTTAATGTTAAAATGTGATCTTTTGTTTGAAATAAGGGGGACATTTCCACTTTTGATTTGGTTAATTTGCATATCAATGTTACTTGCTAAATCAAACTGTTTTTCATTGAATGCTCCATTTAAAGAAAGCTCAGTAATATCTGAAATGTAAGTTTGAGCAGTCGCTTTATTTTCATATGAAAAATGAATATCATTTAAAATAACTTCTTTTAGATTTAGATTAAATTTTGAAGCATTTGTATCTTTCGTTTCTTTCAGAATATCATAATTGGATTCCCCTTTTTCATTGATTTTTAATTTAACTGTTCCAGGTGAAACTTCAATTTTTTTGACATCGTATTTTTCTTCCCAAATATCCAATGGGTTAAATTTGAGACGAATGCGATCAGAATAGAGCAGAGTATCTTTATTTGTTGATTTTTCATAAGAATCTTGAATGAATACCTTATTGAAATCGACCGAAAGATTTGGAAACGAACCCCAAAAAGCCAAGTCTACATTCTCAACCGTTACTTTAGCTTTTAAATATTGATTGACCTCAGTAATTACAACTCCACAGATTTCATCTTTGAAATAATAAAGTCCAGCAGAAATCAACAGCATGATACTCAGAATAATTCCGAAAAACCACATTACAAATTTTAAAATTCGTTTTGAGATCGATTTTTTAACCTTTTCTGATTCCATTTGAGAACTGAATTTAATGCTATATTAACTTGTAAAGTTAAATTGAATTGTCGTTGGATAATATATAAGCCTTTAAATTTATTAACGTGAAAATGTGAGATAAATTGTTGCGATGAATTTCATTTCAGCCCAATAATCTTTTTACTCTAATCTATTGATTTTACAGTATTTTTCGTAAATTTGCACCACTTTATAAAGAAAAATAGTACATGAGTTTACTTACAGTTGGAAGTGTCGCATTCGACGCGATTGAAACACCATTCGGAAAAACCGACAAAATCATTGGTGGAGCAGGAACATATATAGCATTATCTGCATCTTTTTATGAAAAAGATCAAAAATTAGTTTCTGTAGTAGGAGAAGATTTTCCGAAAGAAATGTTAGATACATTAGCATCAAAAGGTGTTGATTTGGATGGTCTTCAAATTAAACAAGGTGAGAAAACATTTTTCTGGTCAGGTCGTTACCATAACGATATGAATTCTCGTGATACGTTAGTAACTGAATTGAATGTTTTGGAGCATTTTGATCCAATTATTCCAGCAAGCTACCAAGGAGTTGAATTTTTGTTACTAGGAAATTTAAGTCCACAAGTTCAAAGTTCAGTAATCGAAAGGTTAACAGAGCGACCAAAGTTAATCGCTATGGATACAATGAATTTCTGGATGGACATTGCAATGGATGATCTGAAGAAAACAATCAGTATGGTGGATGTGTTGATTATCAATGATGAAGAAGCACGTCAATTATCTGGAGAATATTCATTGAAAAAAGCTTCTAAAGTAATTAGAGCGATGGGCCCTAACTATTTGATCATCAAAAAAGGAGAGCATGGAGCTTTATTGTTCAATGAAGATAAAGTGTTTTATGCACCTGCTTTACCTTTGGAAGAAGTTTTCGATCCAACTGGGGCAGGAGATACTTTTGCAGGTGGATTCATCGGATATTTAGCTAGCACAAATGATATTTCTTTCGATAATATGAAAAGAGCAATTATTGCTGGTTCAGCATTGGCTTCTTTCTGTGTTGAGAAATTTGGAACAGAGAAATTATTAAATATAACAAAACAAGAAGTTGAAGACAGAATCGAAGAATTCGTGTCTTTAACAAATTTTGAAATGGTACAAACTGTAGGGTAAAACCTAAATATAATCTGCGTTATGGAAAAACAAACATTTTTAGATGAATTGAAAGCATTAGTTGCTAATGAAGATAAACTTTCAATTGGTAGAGACGTAAATGAATTAAGAACTCGATTCGATGATTTCGTTTTAGAAGACGAACGTAAAAAACAAGTAGCTGTTTTAGAAGCAAAAGAAAACGGTGAAAATGTTGAATTCGAAAGAGAAGAAGATCCGATTCGAAATGAATTTTACGAAGTTTACAAAGAATTTAAAAGTGCGTGGTCTTTAGCGTTGGATTCTAAGAAAGCCATTCAATCTGAAAATTTAAAGCAAAAACGTTCTTTAATTACACGTTTGAAAGATTTAATTGCAAACGAAGAACATATTGGAGCAGCTTTTAATGCTTATAAAGAAATACACGAAGCTTGGAAATTAATCGGTGAAATCGAAAGAGAAAAAAGAGCTGAAGTTCAAGCTGAATATTCTAAATTATTAGAAGATTTCTTTTACAATATGAAAATTTATCGTGAATTAAAAGAACACGATTTTCATAGAAATGAGCAAGTTAAATTAGAGGTTATTCAAAAAATAAAAGATTTAGCTTCGAACGAATCGCTACGTGACATTGAAGGATTGATCAAAACGTATCAAAATGAATGGGATGAAATTGGTCCTGTAAACAAAGATCGTTGGGAAGCAATTAAAGAAAGTTACTTAGAAGTTGTTCGTTCAGTTTACGAAAGAATCAATAAGTTTTACGAAGATAAAAGAGCTGTTCAAGCTGATAATATAGAGAAAAAGCAAATTTTACTTTCAAAAGCGATTGAATTAAATTCATCTATTTCTGAAGTAAAAACGATAAAAGATTGGGACGAAAAGACACAAGAGTTACTAAGTATTCAAGAATATTGGAAGCAAATTGGTTTTGGACCTAAAAAAGAGAATGAAGAAGTTTGGCAATTGTTTAGAACAGAATGTGATTCGTTTTTCGCTAAAAAGAAAGCTTTTTTTGATGAATTAAGAAGTGGTTTTGATGCTATTGTTACTCAAAAAGAGCAAATCATAGCACAAGCGAATCAATTAAAAGAGTCTACAGATTGGAAAAAGACTTCTGAGCAATTAGTTGCTTTACAGAAGAAATGGAAAAATTTAGGAAACGCTGGTCAAAAAAATGAACAACGTTTATGGAAAGATTTTAGAAGTGCTTGTGATGCTTTTTTCAATGCTAAACAAGGTTTCTACGATGAGCAAGATAAATTAAACGAAACAAATCTAGTTGCAAAACGCGAGTTGATTTCTAAAATCCAAGAATATGTTATCGCTGAAGATAAACAACAAGCTTTAGCAGATTTAAAAGAATTCACGAATACTTTTAATGCTATTGGACATGTTCCAATGAAAGAGAAGGATGGTATTTATACAGACTTCAAAACTGCAATAGATAATCATTACAAGTCTCTAAATTTAGAAGGTGAAGAGAAAGAAAAAGTTCTTTTCCAATCTAAAATTGAAACATTAAAATCG
Source organism: Candidatus Kuenenia stuttgartensis (assembly GCA_943326025.2). Lineage (GTDB taxonomy): Bacteria > Bacteroidota > Bacteroidia > Flavobacteriales_D > Crocinitomicaceae > CAIUKX01. The sequence goes on from CALPRR020000127.1 coordinate 5,289, forward strand.
AGTCCAAACGCAGGTAAGTTATTGGATAGAGAGAAAGCAGATTTGAGAAAACAAATTGATATATTGAAACAAGATGTTATTCAATATGAAAACAATTTAGGATTCTTTGCTAACTCTAAAGGAGCAAACGATTTGAAAAAAGAGGTTGAGAAAAAAATCGAATTTTCAAAACGTAAAATTGACGAAATGATTCGTAAAATTAAGATGATACCGAATGAATAAATTCATTAATTTACTTCTATTGTTGATGAGTTTTCCAACAATGTTGCTTTCAATTTATGTGGGCTTTGATATGCCGATTGAATTTTTCAAAACGACGGGTCAACTAATGCCCTTCAAGATAGAAGTATTTATGATTTTGGGTATTCTTTATTTTGTAATTATCGCAAGAAGAACTGTAAAAAGATGGATGGGAGCTAAAATGGTTAGCGCCGTCAATCGATTTAAATGGAATGTTCCAGTAAGTAACGATCGTAAAAAACGTGTTTTTGTTTACTTAGTATTGGAGGCCATGTTGATGACCTTTATGGCTTTAGCTTTGTATAATACTTGTTATGAAACATGGTTGATTGCTACTGCTTTGGTTTTTGGATCAATTGATTCTATTTTGTTTTTACTCTTTGCGCAATTGAAAAATATCTATCGTATTGGGATTACAAAACAAGCTTTAGTTATAGCAGATCGTGAAGTAAAAGTGTTATATTTTTCTGGATTACGAGAAGTTACTTTGCATTCAGATTCTATTTATTTTGATTACAAAGATGATTTGCAATTAACATTTCCAAGCAATTGTATAGCAAAAGAAGATAGAGAAGATTTTAAAGTTCAATTAGAAGCTCAAGTAAATAGAGATAGAGTCTTTTTTTCAGAAAGTTTTAAAAATATGTAACAATAGCTGGCAGAGTTGTTCATTTTGTTCAACTCTGTTTTTATTCCTATTGAACTCTTAAGGTTAAATATAGTTCGTTCGTTAATCCCCTTTTAGTAATCACTTTAAAAGTAAATTTTTCTGTTTCATTAGAAGTCGATCCCACTTCACTTGAGTAATCATAACTATAAGTATCTCTTTCGCTTTTAGATAAATCTTTTGAAAAAACTTCTAGAGCTTGACCATTGTTTACACTTTTTGTAACATTTATTTTAGTCAAATAATCCCTTGTTTCTGATTTATAAGCGTCAATTCCAATTTTAAACGAAGAATTAGCAATTATTTCATTGCTCTCAGAGGTATAACCTGAACTTGATTTGAATTTTATTATGGGAATTTTGCCTTGTTCCTTTTCACATGAAGTTAAAGAAATTAGAACAATTAGTGTAATTAGAATTTTGGAGAAAATTTTCATTTTAACTTATATTGTTTACTATTCAAATTTACAATCTATTGTGCTGTAATCAAAATCCGTTTGATTAATTCCTAAAAAAATGTTAAATTAATAATTTAGCTGTAATTTTTTTGACACTTGTGCGTTCTATAGATATAAGGCTTTAAAAAAGGTTTATAAATAAAAAGCATAGAGTTAGTTTTTTCATAAGTAGTAGTTTTAGGTAAGAAAGAAGAGAGAAATGCTAGTTTCTCTCTTTTTTGATTTTAAATACTTGTATTTTCAAAAGAAACACCTACTTAAGACTAAGAATCTCGATTATTTCCTTTAATTTTGTAGACGCTTTAAATTTAAGCGAACAAATCTGTTTTTTTAACATTATGAAGAACATACGTAATTTCTGTATAATTGCACATATTGACCACGGTAAGAGTACATTGGCTGACCGTTTATTACAAACAACTGGTACTATTTCTGACCGAGAAATGCAAAACCAAGCGTTGGATGATATGGACTTAGAACGTGAACGAGGAATCACAATTAAGAGTCATGCAATTCAAATGAATTACAAACATGAAGGACAAGATTATATTTTAAATTTAATTGATACTCCAGGACACGTAGATTTCTCTTATGAAGTTTCTCGTTCGATAGCAGCATGTGAAGGAGCTTTGTTGATTGTAGATGCATCTCAAGGAATTGAAGCGCAAACGATATCAAACCTTTATTTAGCGATTGAACATGATTTAGAAATTATTCCAATTTTGAATAAAATGGATTTACCTGGGGC
>CALPRR020000128.1 GCA_943326025.2 Candidatus Kuenenia stuttgartensis
AAATACAGGTAATTCGAAATTCAGATTTACAAAATATGAATCAAACATCAACGGCAGATGTAATGTCAAATTCTGGTAATGTGTTTGTTCAGAAAAGTCAACAAGGAGGTGGTAGCCCAATCATAAGAGGTTTTGAAACTAATAAAGTTTTAATGGTTATCGATGGCGTTCGAATGAACAATGCGATTTATAGAGGAGGTCATTTACAAAACATTATTACGTTAGACAATTCAATAATGGAAAAGGTTGAAATTGTTTACGGTTCTGGTTCAGTAGTATATGGTAGCGATGCTTTGGGAGGTGTTATGCATTTCTATACAAAAAATCCGTTACTTTCAGAAAACGATAAGCTTCGTGTACAAGCGAGTGCATATTCAAGATATACTTCAGCTAACTCAGGATATGCTGAACATGTTGATATCTCAGTAGGTGGAAAAAAATTCGCATCGTTAACATCATTTACTTATTCAAACTATGGTGATTTAAGACAAGGTGCTCAAAGAAATCCATTTTATGGTAATTTCGGATCTAGACCTTGGTATGTAAAATCAGATAACGGAATTGACTCAACGTATAAAAATACTGATACAAACCTTCAAGTTGGTTCAAGTTATACGCAATATGATTTGTTGCAAAAATTCTTATATAAGCAATCTGAAAAAGTAACGCACATCGTTAATTTACAATACTCTAATTCTTCAGATATAAATCGTTATGATCGATTAACTCAGCTTTCTAGTGGAAAACCAAAATATGCAGTTTGGCATTATGGACCTCAAAAAAGAGCTTATGCATCTTACACAATTCAACTAAACAACTCGAATAAATTTTATAATCATGGAAGAATTATCGTTGGATATCAAAATATTGAAGAAAGTAGAATAGATAGAAAATATAAAAAGGTGTTTGAAAATCATAGAATAGAAAAGTTAGATATTATAACTTTTAATTCTGATTTTGATAAAAAAACAGGAAAGCACGAATTAAGATATGGAGTTGATGGATTCTATAATAAAGTCAATTCTATAGCATTTACAAAAAATATTCAAATGGATACTAAAGGGTTTATCGATACTCGTTATCCTGATGGTGGATCAACGATGTCAAGTATTGCTTTATACTTAACACATACTTGGGAAATCAATGAAAAACTAATTTTAAATGATGGAATTAGATTTTCAAATGTGAATCTAAATTCAAAATTTAATAATCAAACGTTTTTCCCCTTCCCTTTTAATAGTGTGACTCAAAAGAATAATGCATTAAATGGTAATTTAGGAATAATTTATATGCCTAGTAAATCATTCCGTTTAACTGCAGGTTTTTCTTCTGGATTTAGAGCTCCAAATGTTGACGATATGAGTAAAGTTTTTGAATCTGTTCAAGGGAATATTATTGTACCAAATCCAAATTTAAAACCGGAATTCACATATACTTCTGAATTAGGTCTTTCACAAGAAATCAATAAGCGTATTTTAGTTTCTTTGAATGGTTATTATACAAATTATGTGAATGCATTAACAGTTCAATCTAGTACTTTTCAAGGAAAAGATTCTATTCTTTATGATGGTGTTATGAGTAAAGTTACTTCAACTGTAAACAAAGGAAAGGCATTTATATATGGTTTAGAAGGTGGTTTAACAGGAAATTTAAATGATCATCTTTCAGTTGTGGGAACATTTAATTATACATATGGACGAATTGTAACTGATACAACTGATTACCCATTGGATCATATCGCTCCATTATTTGGCAAGTTAAGTTTTAATGTCAAAATTAAAAAAATAAGAGGAGAATTTTTTGTCAACTACAGTGCTTGGAAAAAAATGAAAGACTATAATTTAATGGGTGAAGATAATGAAGCATATGCAACTGCTTTCGGAATGCCAGCATGGTATACCGCAAATATTCGCTTAACATACCAATTTAATAAATATGTAAGTATACAAGCTGCTTGTGAAAATGTTTTTGATCAGAATTATAGACAGTTTGCCTCAAATATTTCTGCTCCTGGTAGAAATTTCATTTTAACACTTAGGGGAAGTTTCTAAATTCAATTATTAGATAATTAATCACAAAAAAAAGTCTAGATTCAAATTGAATCTAGACTTTTTAGTTTTATTTCATTAAGGTTATTTACCTCTACTTGTACTCGTTTTTGTAGCAGTTACTTTTTTAGCTCCACTAGCTTTAGGTGCTGCTGATTTTTCTGCTGTTAATTTAGTTTTAGTTGTAGTTGCTTTTTTAGCTGCAGGTTTCTCCTTTTTTTCTTCAGTTGCTTCCTCTTTCTTCTCTTCAACTACTTCTGAAAGAATTAAATTACCAGATTTATGAAGTAAGTTATACCATTGAAACAATTTTTTTATGTCAGAAATATATACTCTTTCTTTATCGTAATTTGGAAGAATTTCAGTTAAATAACTTACTAATTTAGCATCATCTTCTTTATGCGAAATTGTTTCTCCACCATTTTCTTTCGTATGTATTGCTAAAAAGATTTCTTTCAAAGGCTTTTCTTCTGCATCTGTATAAATACTGATGTCCTCTAAAGCTGAAATTCGATCAGAAGAATATGCTGGAAATCTTTTTTTATCTACCAACGATTCAACAATTACATTATTTTTTCCTTGTGCAATAACTTTAAAAAGTCCTGGTCTCCCTGAGATTGCAATTATTCCTGTTAATTTCATTTAAAATTTGTTTACGACGTCAAAAATATAAATTCTTTTTTTAAAATTACTGTTTTATTATTCTAGAATAGTATTTTCCTTTCACTGTACTAATTTCAACCGAGTAAACACCTGAATTTAAACCTTGTATATTAAAAGTATTATTTTTTATTTCCACTATATTTATTTCTTTTCCTTGTGCATCATAAAGTTGAACAGATTCAATCTTTTGTTCGCTGATTATTCTAAATTCACCATTCGTTGGATTTGGATAAATTGAAGTTAAAAATTGGTTTTCTTTTAGACTAGCTAGAATTAGAATAATATTTGAAGTTGAAACGCATCCATCTATACTAGTTGTTGAGACTGAATAATTCCCACTTATAACTGGAGACAATAATAATGTATCATTTGTTTCAGATGATAAAGAATTGCCATTGATAGCCCATTGATAATTCGGTGCAATAGAAGATATTAGAAAATTACCATTTTCTGTAATAAAAGGATTTGGTAAAACTACTTTTTGAAGTACTGTTGTTGAATCAGTTAAGGCGCAACCTGAAGAGAAATAATATGTTACAAAATAATCACCAGGTGTTGAGGTAGAGATTGCTGCAGATTGATCAGTTGTGCTCCATACTAATGAATCAATGTTACCAATATAATTTGAAAGCAGAGTAATCGTATCTTCACATAATCCAGTATTTCCAGTAATTCCTAACTTTTCATTTAGAACTACATTTTCACTAACCGTCTTCATTGAACATCCTGTAGAATAATATATAGTTGCCGAATAAATTCCAGAAGTTGAAATTAATGCAGTATCTCCTGTAGTACCATTGTTCCATACGATAGAATCATAAACTGAAATTGGATCAACATTCAGAGGAACTGGTTGACTACATATTCCAATATTACCTTGAATTGTTGGTAGTATATTTGAAATTACAATTGATGTATCAGAATTCATTGAACAACCAGAAGAAAAATAATATTTCACCCAATAATTACCTGATGAGTGAACATCAATAGAATTAGTTGTATTTGAAATATTCCAAACCAAAGAATCTAAAAGTCCAGAATGATTTTCCATTAATGTGATTGTGTCATTACAAATACCTGTATTTCCTGAAATTGGCGAAATAGTATTTTGAACTACAGTTGTAATTGGTGAAGTCATTGAACAACCACTTGTATAATAAATAGTAGATTGATAATTCCCAGCAAAAGTTACTGGTAGACTATCTCCTGAAAAACCAGAATTCCAGATTATCGAATCAGTTAAAGTTGTAGGTTGAATATACAAAACAATGTTTGAATCACATAACCCAGTATTTCCGTGAATAATTGGTAAAGAGTTTAAAATAACAATTGTAGTATCAGTTTTAACATGACATCCATTACCATAATAAACAATAGCTGAAACAGTATCTTGATTTGAAACCAATAAATTATTTGATTTTGAAGAATTCATCCAAACAACAGAATCAATTGAATTTGTAATAGATGTTGAAAGTGTAATTGGACTAGAACATATACCTGTATTTCCTAAAACAGTTGCGGTATTGTTTCCTAAAAGTAAATTCAATGCATGAGGTTTACCATAACCATATGAATTATTTGGTACAACTCCAGTAAAATTATCGACAATTGCAGTTGCTTTTAAATCTTCTTTAAAATTCTTGTAAGATGCATTTTTACATTTCTGTAAATATAATGCTGCGATACCTGCCAATGTAGGTGAAGCCATTGATGTACCATTATTTCGACCTTGATAGCCATTAATATCAACTGTTGCATTGTATGTCGAATTGGTATATTTCCATTTAGGTACAGGAGAAATTCCAAACTCACCGGTAGCTGCAAAATCTGGTTTCGTTAAATTATGCCTATTTGGTCCTTTACTCGAACCAGATACAAGTTCCCCTATCAAAGCCGTTGATGAACTTGTATAAATACCTCCATTTTTATTTGTGTGCTTATTTCTATTTTTTACATTGCCAACTGAAATCATTTTGCCTGAGCAGTTAAATGAAGAAACTATGCTCTGATTAAAATCCGGCATTTGATATTTTGTAATTTCGGGTACAATAGATGCAGAAGGTAAAGTAGAAACCATATTATTCGATTTAATGGCAGCATTTGTTGAACCCCAAGCATCATAAGAACCTGAACCAACTGTCATAAAACGATAATAATAACTTGTTGAATCTACATTTGAAAAATAGACTTCAAGATGAAATGCACTATCTACCAATTCAGGATACAATACAACTGTTGCAATTCGTTTATGATTTGAATTATAGATGGTATCGTATTGAACAGTACCTGCGATAGCTTTCATATTGTAAAATTTAGTTCTACCTCTGAAACCATATGTTGGTGAAGGTTTATCTGCACCAAGAGCAAAATCTATTAATCGAGCATCTGATGTATCTGCCCATATATCCATGTAAATTTTATTTGACAAACCAAAAAAATTAGCACTTGGATTATTTTGCCACCAAACAAAAGAAGTATCAGAAGCAGCTGTTCCTCTGACATGCATTCTACCATAATTTCCTGCATTTCCTGCAGCGCAAACAATAATTCGACCAGGATGTTCATCTACCAACTGTTCCATTAATTCAGATGCAGGATCATTTCCATCGTGACTTCCTAAATAAACCCCCATACTTATATTAATAACTGCTGGTTTTCCAACGGAATCTGCATATTTGAATATATAATCACACGCATCTGCAACAGTAAGTGTCCAATTAATTGTATCTGAATATGATTGAACAAAAACAATATCTGCTTCAGGTGCATTTCCTTCATTATCCCCTACTGACAATCCATTTCCTGCAGCTCTTCCAGTAACAGAAGTTCCATGACCACCTGAAGAAACTGGATCAGAACCTGAAAAAAGATTATTATTTATTGCTGTACTATCCCACAATTTACCATACCCGTAGTCTGAAAATTGATTAACGCCTCTGTATGTTTGATCCCAATATCTTACAACTCTTGATCTTCCTAATGAGTCTTTAAAATCTGGATGAGTAACATCAAGACCTGCATCTATTACTCCCACTATTACATCTTTACCTTTATAAGCTTTCGATAATCCACCTGCACCTTGATGCACTTGATTAACAAAATGTAATTGTCTAGATGAGTCATTTAATACCACTGGTGGAATCGCTTCAAAATGAAAATCAGAGATATTTCCTAATTTCTTGTTTTTAAATAACCATTCAGTAGTCGATGTAAAATAAATGTTTCGTTTTGTGATATTTTTAATTTTAATTTTCTCCTCCTTTAAAAAAGCTAAATTTTTAGCATTATTCTCAACTGAAAATGGAGCAATTGTATTTCCATTTACATTCAAATATTTGATTTCAACTCGACTTTCTTGTGTAAATACAACTTGATAGAATAAAATAAGTAAAAGAGTAAAATATATTTTCATCTGAAACCGTTTGTAATTTATTTATACATATACAAGTAAATATACTGCCATCTATTTAAATAATAAAGTTTATATTGAAATATTTACCACTTTTGTAAAATAAGTTTAGAAATTAAAATGAGCATATAAAATGAAAAAAATTATCATCACATTATCACTATCTGTTTTTTCATTAGGATTAACAAACATCTTATACGGACAAGTTGATTCTAAAATCCTTAATTGGTACAATGGAACAGGAGCAGGAATGCATACTGAAAAAGCATATAAAAAATTAAAAAAACGTAAATCTTCTACTGTCATTGTTGCCGTTATTGATTCTGGAATTGATATCGAACATAAAGATTTAGAAGGTAAAATATGGACAAACACCAAAGAATTAGCTGGAAACGGAATAGATGATGATAAAAATGGTTACGTTGATGATATTCATGGTTGGAATTATTTAGGAAATGCTAAAGGTGAAAATGTTAACCAAGCGACTTTAGAAAAAACGAGAATTTTAAGAGATTTATCTAAGAAATTTGACGGTATTGATCCAACTACTTTATCTGCAGCTGAAAGTAAAGAGTATGAATTGTACCAAAAAGTGAAAGCTGATGTAGAAGGTGAGATAGCTAATTATAATCAATATAAAGCTCAAATGGAAATGCTTCCTACAATTATGAAGCAAGTTCCGACGATGGTTGGTTCAATTTTAGGTAAAACAGATTATACTGAAAAAGATTTAGTAAAATGGGATCCTAAAACAGAAGATCAAATTCAATTGAAAGGTTTGGCTTTGGCTATGGTTAAAGGTCAATTATCGTTAGAAATGATTGAAGAACAAGCACAATCAATTAACGATTTATTAGACTTCAGCCTAAACTTAAACTTTAATGAAAGAGAAATCATTGGTGATAATCCAAAAGATTTTTCAGATGTTCATTACGGAAATAACAATGTTGAAGGTCCTGATGCATTACATGGTACTCACGTTGGTGGAATCATCGGTGCAAAAAGAGGAAATAATTTAGGAGGTGACGGTGTTGCTGAAAATGTATTATTAATGGCTTTAAGAGCTGTTCCTAATGGAGATGAGAATGATAAAGATATCGCTTTAGCTGTTCGTTACGCTGTTGATAATGGAGCAAAAGTAATTAACATGTCTTTCGGTAAATCATATTCTCCTAATCAAAAAGAAGTGTTTGAAGCGTTTAAATATGCAGATTCAAAAGGAGTTTTATTGGTTCATGCTGCAGGAAATGATGCTGCGAATGTAGATACAGATCCAA
>CALPRR020000129.1 GCA_943326025.2 Candidatus Kuenenia stuttgartensis
CCTAATTCTTCTAATTTCTTAACCAATGAAGCTTCGACATATCTAGGAGCAGCTCTCGAAAAACGTTGCGTCGCTCTTAATACATCCTTCGCTAATTGATCACCTACATGAACAACTGGTAACAATGATGAATCTTCATTTTCATTTTCTTCATCTTCATCTTCGATGTTTGACTCAAGGTAAACTCTTAAGAATCCATCAAATTTTATAACCTCACCTTTAGCTTGGAAAGTTTCCTCTAAGGTTGGAGCTCCAATTTTCACGACTGTTCTTTCCAATTGAGCATGACTCATTTGAGAAGCAATTGATCTTTTCCAAATCAATTCATATAAACGAATCTCTTCTGGTTCACCATCAATTGTATGCTTTGAAAAGTCAGTTGGTCGAATCGCCTCGTGCGCCTCTTGAGCGTTAGCGTTTTTAGTTTTATATTTTGTTGGCTTAGAATATTCTTTACCGTAAGCTGATTCAATTTCTTTTTGAGCTCCATCGATTGCTGTATCTGATAGATTTACAGAATCTGTTCTCATATATGTTATTTTCCCCGCTTCATATAAACGTTGTGCCACAGACATCGTTCTAGAAACTGAAAAACCTAATTTCAAACTTGCTTCTTGTTGAAGAGTTGAAGTTGTAAATGGATAAGCTGGGATTTTAGTTGCTGGTTTTTGAGTAACATCAACAACTTCAAATGAAGCTTTTTTGCATTTTTCTAATAATGTTTTTACATCCTCGATATTCGCCAATTGAGGCGCATATTCTGCTTTTATTTTTTCTTTACCTTTAATAAATACAGCATTTAATTTGAAAAAAGTTTCAGAAGCAAACTTCATGATTTCTTTTTCTCTTTCAACAATTAAACGAACTGCAACTGATTGAACTCTACCTGCAGATAAACTTGGACGAACTTTTTTCCATAAAACTGGAGACAATTCGAAACCTACCAAACGATCTAAAACTCTTCTTGCTTGTTGTGCATTTACAAGTTCCTGATTAATGTTTCTTGGGTTTTCAATCGCTTTTGTTATTGCATTTTTTGTAATCTCATTAAAAGTGATTCGCTTCGTTTCTTTTTTACTCAAATTCAACGTCTCATATAAATGCCATGAGATAGCTTCTCCCTCGCGGTCCTCATCGGTAGCTAGCCATACAACTTCCGCTTCTTTTGCTAATTTCTTCAGTTCTGCAACGACTTGTTTTTTGTCTAGCGAAACTTCATAATTGGGATGAAAATCATTTTCAATATCAATCGCTAATCCTTTCTTAACTAGATCACGCACATGGCCATAACTTGATTTTACAACGAAATCTTTACCTAAATAACCTTCGATTGTTTTTGCTTTTGCAGGTGACTCTACTATTACTAAATTCTTAGCCATATACTTCTATTGAATTTGATCGATAACACAAAAATGTGGTACAAATTAAATGTAATTTATTTCTAATTGCAATAACAAAATTTTTAACTGCTAAAATAATCAGTTTTATAAATTTGATTTTCAAACACTTATGTCTTTCATTTTTATTTTTATCCAAAAATTATGTAAATAAGAAAACTAGCAGATGAAATTTTAACGTTTTTAAACATTAATTCTTACTGACATTTTGACATAGTGATCAATTTTAATTACTTTTGTAATCCAATTAAAAATTGCAATGAGTACGATTGATTTAGGACAAAATAAAGTGATTGACGAAAGTAGACAAGGTGAAGCAATAATTATTGAAAGCGGAAATAATACTGGATCAAAAAAACTATATGTTGAAAGTTATGGTTGCGCTATGAACTTTTCAGACAGTGAGGTTGTAGCTTCGATTTTAACGAAAGACGGATATACTACAACAAGAAATGTTGAAGAAGCTGATTTAATCTTAATAAATACGTGTTCAATTAGAGACAACGCTGAAGTTAGAGTTCGTAAACGTTTAACTGATTTTAGAAAACATAAAAAAACAAATCCAAAATTAGTGGTTGGAATCCTTGGTTGTATGGCTGAGCGATTAAAAAAATCATTATTAGAAGATGAAAAATTAGTTGATATTGTTGCAGGTCCAGATACTTACAGAGATTTACCAAATTTAATTTCTGAAGTTGAAAGCGGTCAAAAAGCTGTAAACGTCTTACTTTCAAGAGAAGAAACATACGCTGACATCTCACCTGTTCGTTTAGATCAAGGAGGAGTTACAAGTTTCGTTAGTATCATGAGAGGCTGTGATAATATGTGTTCGTTCTGTGTTGTTCCTTTTACAAGAGGAAGAGAGCGTTCAAGAGATCCTCAAACAATTGTAAGAGAATGTCATGAATTATTTGATGCTGGATACAGAGAAGTAACTTTATTAGGTCAAAATGTAGATAGTTACCGATGGAATACTACTTCTAAAGGCGAAATAAAGGATGAAACAATTCCTTCAACAAATTTTGCTGAATTGTTAGAAATGGTTGCGAAAGTATCACCAGATTTAAGAGTTCGTTTTTCAACTTCACATCCAAAAGATATGCATGATGAAGTGCTGCATACCATGGCTAAATATGAAAATATCTGCCCATCTATACATTTACCAGTTCAATCAGGAAATACTGATGTATTAACTCGTATGAATCGTGGATATTCTAGAGAATGGTATTTGGATCGTGTTAAAGCTATTAAAACAATTCTTCCAGATTGTACCATTTCAACGGATTTAATTGTTGGATTCTGTGATGAAACCGAAGAAGAACATAAAGATACTTTATCCTTAATTGATGAAGTTCAATTTTCATTTGCATTCATGTATACCTACTCAGAAAGACCTAAAACGCTAGCTGAACGAAAATATACAGATAGTGTTCCAGAAGAAGTTAAGTCGAAAAGATTAACTGAAATCATTGAAAAACAAAGAAATTATTCTCACGAAATCAATAAAAAACAAATTGGTAAAACAGTAAAAGTTTTGGTGGAAAATGTTTCTAAAAAATCAGAAGAACACATGTCTGGCCGAGATGGTCGAAATACTGTTGTTGTTTTCCCTAAAGGAAATTTAACGAAAGGCCAATATGTTCTAGTAAAAGTGGAAGATTGTACTTCTGCAACTTTATTAGGAAGTGTAGTTGAAATCTGCAAACCATATTCAAATTAATCAATTATGAATCTTCAACAAGTTAAACAACGTTTTGGCATAATTGGAAACGCTCCGCTATTAAATAGAGCATTAGAAGTAGCTATTCAGGTTGCTCCTACTGATATTTCGATATTAGTAAATGGTGAAAGTGGAACAGGAAAAGAAATGATACCTCAAATTATTCATCAATTGAGTTCTAGAAAACATGGAGAATACATCGCTGTTAACTGCGGTGCAATTCCAGAAGGAACGATTGATTCTGAATTATTTGGACACGAAAAAGGTTCGTTTACAGGTGCTGCTGGAAGCCGTCAAGGTTATTTTGAAGTTGCAAATGGAGGAACAATATTTTTAGATGAAGTAGCTGAATTACCCATGCAAACGCAAGTTCGTTTGTTACGTATTTTGGAAACAGGTGAATTTATTCGTGTTGGAGCTTCAAAGCCAATCAAAACAAATGTTAGAGTTGTTGCTGCTACAAACGAAAACATGCAGCGAGCGATTGCTTCAGGGAAATTTAGAGAAGATTTATACTATCGTTTAAATACAATTCCGATTTATCTTCCACCTTTAAGAAATCGACAAGAAGATATTCATTTGATTTTTAGAAAATTTGCAAGTGATTTTGCAGATAAATATAAAATGCCTTCTATTAAATTAACTGCTGATGGAGCTGATTTATTGAGTTCATATTCTTGGCCTGGAAATATTCGTCAGCTTAGAAATATGGTAGAACAACTTTCCGTTATTGAAACATCTCGAGAAATTGATGCCGTAAAATTAGCTGCATATTTACCGAAAGAAGGAGAAACCACTCCACTTGTAGTTGGAGGAAAACAAGAAGAATCTTTTTCAGAAAGAGAATTGATGTATAAATTCTTATTCGACATGAAAAAGGATTTGAGCGAGTTAAAAAAATTGGTCATTGAAATGGTGAATCAAAATGGTTCTATTCAATTAAACACTGACCAATCTGCAATGGTGAATCGCTTTTATCAAGAAGTAAATCCTACATCAACAGGCGCACTTTTATTAACGAATACGCCATCTGAAGAAAGAACGCCTTATGTCGCTCAAGTAACGGAAGACATTGACGAACACATAGAAGTTGAAGAATCATTATCATTAGAAGACCGTGAAAAAGAATTGATTCGCAAAGCATTAGAAAAACATAGAGGAAAACGAAAATATGCTTCTGAAGAATTAGGAATTTCGGAAAGAACATTGTATCGTAAAATCAAAGAATATAATTTATCCGAATAATGAAGTTATTTCTTTTCATATCTCTTTCTATCGTTTTGACATCATGTTGGCCTTCAAGTGTTTCATTGGTCGATTCAGGTTCTATGCCTCCAGAATGGAAAACATTTACAGTTAAGACATTGGATTTAGAAGCACCAAATGCACCAAACAATTTAGCTTCCGTTTTAACAGAAGAAATTAAGGACGGTATTCAAAACAATACTCGTTTATTAATCAACCCGAAAGCCGGTGCTGGTGAAATATCAATTGAAGGAGTTGTTACAAATTATTCTGCAGATCCAATTGCTATTCAACAAGGTGATGAAGCTGCTAAAAACAGACTTTCAATGAGTGTAAATTTCACGATTTACATATCCAAACCGAAAGAAGATAAGATGACTTTAACAAGTACTCAATTCATTGATTTTGATCCGATCACATCAGATTTCTCATCAAACGAAGTAAGTTTATATGAAGAAATTAATAAAAAAATTGTGCAGGATGTAATAAATAAATTACTTTCGAACTGGTAATGATGAATTTAGAAAAAATAGCGCAACGTATTAAATCTCCAGATTTATGTGATTCAAATGATATTGAATCATTAAAAAATTTGGCTGAAAAATATCCGTATAGTCAAGTTTTTTCAATTCTATACTTAAAAGCTTTATCGCACAACAACGATATTCGTTTTGACGAAGAATTACAGCAGCATGCTTACAGAATAACTGATCGCGTTCGCTTATTTGAATTAATTGAAAATAAAAAAATCGATTTTAGTGTTCCTGAAACAATAGAAATTCAACCTGCTGAACCATTAGAAAGTATAGAGGTTCCAGTTGAAAATGTAATCGCTCCAATTCTTACCTTAGTTCCTGAAACTGAAGTTCAAATTTCAATTCCTATAACAACAATCCCTGAAACGGATGAATACGAGGAAGAAATGGAATTTATTGGTGAAAAAGAAATCATTTCTGAAGATGAAGAAGAATTAGTTGAGGAAAATATAGAGCTTATAATTGAAACACCTGAATTGGAAGCATCAATTATTGAAGAAGAAATCATACCTAATTTTGAGATTGAAGATTTATCAGAAATAGAGAAAATTGAAACGGAAGAAAATGATTATCCTGAAAATGGAGAGTCCATTTTTGATGAATATATAGTTGATGATGAAGAAACGGAAATCATTCAACCAATAACAACTGAAATTGAAGAAATTATTCCTATTCAAGATGAAATAATCATTGAAGTTGAAGAGGAAACAGAGATTGAAGCTGAAGCAGAAAAGACAAGTGAATTAAAAGAATTTGAAACTGAAATCATTTCTCAAGCAATTGCTGGAGTATATGATTTAGCAATGATTGAAACAATTGCTAAACAAGAAGCTGAAGAACAGGATGTAGAGGAAGAGGAAAATGAAGTTGAAGAACAAAATTCAATTCCTGAACCTAAAATTGAATCTCAAGGTAAAAAATCATTTTCTTCTTGGCTAAAAGCAAGTCAGTCGAATGAAATTGAAAATGATCTCTCAACTGAAATTTCAATTAACCCTATTGAAACTATTCCTCCCAAAGAGAAAATCGAAGCGATTGTTGAAAATTTCATAAAAGAAGAACCAAAAATATCTCGCTTAGCAAAAGAAGAAAAAATAGAACAAAAAGAAAAAGTTGAGTTCTTTTCTCCTGTCAAAAAAGCAAAGTCAAGTATCGATGAAAACCTAATGCCAGTAAGCGAAACATTGGCAAAAATATTTGCTGCACAAGGTAATTTTCCGAAAGCAATTTTCGCTTATGAACAATTAATCTTGATAAAACCAGAAAAAAAGACTTTCTTTGCAAATCAAATAGAAAAATTAAAAGAAAAATTAAATACATAAACACAAATGGAATCATTACTTTCAATCATTATTATTTTAGCTAGTATCTTATTAATAGCTGTTGTTTTTATTCAAAACCCTAAAGGTGGTGGTTTAAGCACTGACTTTGGTTCTGCTCACCAATTAGGTGGTGTAAAAAAAACAAATGATTTTATTGATAAAGCAACTTGGTCTTTAGCAGGTACAATTATGGTTTGTAGCATTGTATTATCAGTAATGTTGAAACCAGCTGAAATTAAACTACCTAAACAAGAAAATCCAGAGCAAAGTCAAGGTGGTGAAAAGCCAGCTAATCCAGTTAAAGAAGTTACTAAAGAATAATTTAGTCGAAACTAAATATATAAATGTCAGTCTGTCATAGGCTGACATTTTTTTTTGAATAAACTTTTAGAAAACAGTAAAGATTGTCACTAGTAATAAATAAAATTCTTGTGAAATCTGTTAAAATGACACGTTACGCTCATTGGCATAAAATTGGGGTATTTATCAGCGTTAATTTAAATTAAATTATAAAAAATATGTCTACATCGTTTAAACCATTAGCGGATAGAGTTCTTATCGAACCAACGCCAGTTGAGCAAAAAACTGCAAGTGGAATTATCATTCCGGATTCAGCAAAAGAAAAACCATTACAAGGAACTGTTATTGCTGCAGGAAACGGTAAAACAGATGAGCCAATGACAGTAAAAGTTGGTGATACCGTTCTTTTTGGACAATATTCAGGTACAGAAATTAAGTTAGATGGTAAAAGTTATTTAATCATGCGTGAGGCTGATATTTACGGGATTTTTTAATTAATTACTTCAAAAAATAACATTAGAAAAAATGGCAAAAGAAATTTATTTCGACGTAGAAGCTCGTGAAAAGCTTAAAAAAGGTGTTGATGCTTTAGCAAATGCAGTTAAAGTTACTTTAGGACCAAAAGGAAGAAACGTAGTTATCGGAAAAAAATTCGGTGCACCACACGTGACTAAAGATGGTGTTTCAGTTGCAAAAGAAATCGAATTGCTTGATCCTATTGAAAATATGGGTGCGCAAATGGTGAAAGAAGTTGCTTCTAAAACAGCAGATATC
>CALPRR020000130.1 GCA_943326025.2 Candidatus Kuenenia stuttgartensis
CAATTGAAAGAAGCTCAATTGCATGTTTGAACTTTCAACTGCCGCTTTCACTTTTGCTTTTCCAGCTTCTTTTCCTTTCCCCATGTCATGAGATGCTTCTAATTGCTCTAACATTTTCGAAGCTCTTAATACCACTTGACTCGGCATTCCAGCTAGTTTTGCAACGTGAATACCGAATGAGTGCTCCGAACCACCTTCAATTAATTTACGCAAGAATAATATTTTGTGACCAATTTCCTTAACCTGAACATTGAAGTTTTTGATACGTTCAAATTGTTTGGTCATTTCATTTAATTCGTGGTAATGCGTAGCGAAAAGTGTTTTAGCTTTCGCTTTCGGATGCTGATGAATGTATTCCGCAATTGCCCATGCGATTGAAATTCCATCATAAGTACTTGTTCCACGACCGATTTCATCCAATAATACCAAACTTCTTTCCGAAAGATTATTTAAGATACTTGAAGTTTCATTCATTTCCACCATGAAAGTAGATTCACCTGAAGAAATATTATCAGATGCACCGACACGTGTGAAAACCTTATCGACTAAACCAAGATTTGCTTCTCTAGCAGGAACGAAAGAACCCATTTGCGCCATTAAACAAATCAAAGCGGTTTGTCTTAAGATAGCACTTTTACCAGACATGTTTGGCCCCGTAATCATAATGATTTGTTGAGAATCACTATCTAAATAAACATCGTTTGAAATGTATTGATCTCCCGTTTTTAATTGTTTTTCAATCACAGGATGGCGTCCATCTTTGACATCAATAATCAATGAGCTATTGATGTTTGGAAGAACGTAATTATTATCCAAAGCTGTTTTAGCAAACGAAACCAAGCAATCCAATTGAGCGACCAATAAGGCATTCATTTGAATCGACTGAATATGAGCAGTCATGGATTGCACTAATTCTTGGAAAAGACGCGATTCAATTTGATAAATTTTATCTTCAGCTCCTAAAATCTTTGTTTCGTATTCTTTTAGTTCCGGAGTAATGTATCGTTCAGCGCTAACAAGTGTTTGCTTACGAATCCATTCTTCAGGTACTTTATCTTTATGTGTATTTCGAACTTCTAAATAATAACCAAAAACATTATTGAAAGAGACTTTTAAACTTGGGATGCCCGTTCGTTCACTTTCACGTTCTTGTAAAGCTTCTAAGTAATCTTTTCCATTTGTTGAAATGACACGAAGTTCATCTAATTCTCCATGATATCCATCAGCAATTACTTTTCCTTTACCAACTTGAACAGCAGGTTCTTCCACCAACATTTTAGCGATATTTTCAAGGATTTCTTTGCAAGGATTTAATTGACTTGAAATACTTTTTAATAATTTCGAACTTGTCCCTTTCAACGCTTCTCGAATCGGCATCATTTGTTTCAACGTGCGATTCAAATGCATTACTTCACGAGGATTCACTCTTCCAACAGCCACTTTAGAAATCAAACGTTCTAAATCTCCAATTTCAGAAAGATGATCGGAAACTACTTCCGAACATTCAGAATTGTCTTTTAAGAATGAAACTGCCTCTAAACGCTCTTTGATTGGTTTTTCATCTTTTAAAGGAAGAACCATCCAACGTTTCATCATTCGACCGCCCATTGGAGTTAGCGTTTTATCTAAAACATGAATTAACGTTGTAGCATTTTCATGTGGCGAACTTACTAATTCCAAATTACGAATCGTGAAACGATCAAGCCATACAAAACGTTCTTCTTCGATACGAGATATAGCCGTAATGTGACCTAATTGATTGTGTTCAGTTTCGGATAAATAATGTAAAATTGCACCAGCGGCAATAATTCCTTGTCCGATATTTTCAATTCCAAATCCTTTTAAAGAATTTGTTTCGAAATGTTTATTTAATGATTCATTCGCGAATTCAGGAGTGAAAATCCAATCTTCTAAACGATAGGTGTAATATTTTTCTCCGAATTGTTCGCTGTAATCTTTTGATCTATTTTTTTGAAATAAAATTTCAGTTGGCTCAAAACCTTGAATTAGTTTTTCGATGTATTCATTTGAACCTTGAGAAACTAAAAATTCACCTGTTGAGATGTCTAAAAAGGAAATTCCGTGTTCTTTTTTATCAAAATGAATGGCGCACAAGAAGTTGTTTTTCTTTTGATCTAAAACTTGATCGTTGTATGAAACACCAGGAGTCACTAATTCTGTCACACCTCTTTTCACAATTGTCTTAGTCATTTTAGGATCTTCCAACTGATCGCAAATTGCAACTCGTTGTCCGGCGCGAACCAATTTTGGTAAATAATTGTCGACAGAATGGTGCGGAAATCCAGCTAATTCAATGTAAGCATCGACGCCATTTTTACGTTTCGTCAATGTAATACCTAAAATCTTAGAAGCTTTTATGGCATCTTCACCAAATGTTTCATAGAAATCACCAACACGAAACAATAACATTGCTTGTGGATGTTTCGCTTTGATTTGATTGTATTGTTTCATTAAAGGAGTTTCTGCCACTTCCTTTACTACTTTTTCTTTCGCCAATTTCCTGCTTTTTTTTCAGCGGTAAAATTAACGTCAAATTAAGAGAATCGCTCAAAATGAAGCTCTTTATTATTAACAATTCGTCATTTTTATGTTGAATAAAAAGGATTTAAAGAGGCATGTTTGTTCTTTTTTTTGGCTTGAACCAAAAGAAAGAACCAAAAAAAAATTCAAGACTTGGAAAAAAACAACCTCTTCCAGTCTCAAAACACTACAAATTAGGTGATCTACTTCATTTACATTTCGTAGCTTCCAAATTTGCTTAACGTGTTTTAAAACCTCCAGAAATCATTTTTTTCCTAGGTCATAAATCTCAAAAAAACAATCTGTTTTAAATTCAATAAATTGCCGATTAAATAATATTCTTTAATTTAGACTAAAACATTGAAATGCCAACACGAAAAAACTCTAAGCTTTTGAATCTGATAATCATAGGACTTTTAACATTGAGTCTAATTGTTATTTCGATCATGTTTGTTGGAAAACCGAAAGATCAAGGACCAAGAGATTTCATTATTGAATCGTTGCATTTTGATGACCAGCAAGTCGATGAATTTGATAAAATAATTCATTTACATCACAATAAAGCTCGAGTAACGGTTGATCGAAAAGATGCTCTAAAAAGAGAATTGTTTAATACCTTGTCTGAAAACAAACAAAAAAATATCGATTCACTTATTGATTTAATTGGTCAAGTGGAGATGAAAATTGAAAAGTTAAATTATGCCCACTTTCAAGATTTAAAGTCAATTTGCAAAAAAGATCAATTGAAAGATTTCCAAGAATTAAGTCGTTCGTTTCCCTATTTGTTTGAGCAACGAAAGTTAAAAAAATGAATTCTCAGAACGAGAAAATAGATTGAAACGAATAGGAAATTAAAATTGTGGAAATTAGAAAGAGTCTCTGAAGAGGAATTTAAACTACAAGAAAAGTTTCCTGTAATTTTCATTTTAGATAGTTCTCGAAGTTTGAATAACAATGTTACATTTTTATGAAGCAATTTGATTTTGTTATTTAGTTGAATCAAAATCACAAAATTTTAAAAGCACTTCTTACTGTTTAATAAAATTAAATAACTATTTTTCTAATAGTCTTCTTTAGCCTGAATTTAAAATATTTATATTTGTCCATATAAGATTAATTTATGAAAAATTTCCGTAATACAATTATATTATTTCTTCTAATAAAAGCGTTTGTCGTTAATTCACAAACCGATTTGTTCGTAGATCCAAGTTCGATAGGTTTAACATTTTTGGATGGTAAGAAGATTGAAGACTGTAATGTTTGCAAAGAAGACTTTACAGCTTTGGATGAAAAGATAGATAAACTGGGGAAAAATCCTTCTGTTAATAGTGTTGTAGAGCTTTTACAAGCTGAATTTGATAATGAAACAGTTAATAATCGAAAAGCTAGAATATTATTAATTATGATCAGATATTTAGTTGAATCTGAAAACGAAAATCCGGATGTCATTTATCATTTTTCCCAGTATGAAAATGAAGATATTGAAAATGAAAATGGATTTTTTGAAAATAAAGATTTTGAAAAGGCTAGAAAAGGAGCAATGGAAATTTTGGCTCTCTTTGATAGAGCAATTGATCTGGCTGAGGATGAAAATTCTAAAAATAATTTAAAAATTAATAGGATGTACTATATTACATCAACCGATTTATTTGAAGAGTTAAATCATATATATGGTTTAAATACAAATATTTCAGTGGATGAAAACATCGAGACGTTTGAGGTTAGAGGTACAGATAAAATTATTTTAGAAACCCTAAATAATGATTATATAAGCACTGGAATTGTTCCATTTAAAGCATATGATGGAATTAATTTAGGTCTTAATTACCTTCAAGGAAGGAATAACTGGCTAGGTTCAGAGATAAGTTTTGATTTTGTTGATCATCCCAATCCATTTAGATTAATTTCACCATTATCAAACACTATGAATGGTCATTATAGTTTATTGGGTTTTGGTTTTTTGAAAAATTTAACACAACAATCTTTTGATGTAAATGGTTATGTTTTGAATGTTAGAAAATTAGGAATTTTTAATGCAAATTTATTTCAATTTGGCTATCATAAAGGATATTCAACTGGGAATAGTTGGTTTTACAGGCCCGAAATAGGTTTAACTTATGGTCCAATTTCGATAAGTTATGGTTACAATGCGATTTTTAAAAAATCTGTAAGACCTTTTACAGAGACACATTTTGTTACAATAAAATTGAATTATCCTTTTATTCGTATTTCTAAATATTATTAATACAATTTTAATTTTTTTAAACTTTTTAGGTAGTGTAAAGAAGAAAATTTATAGGAAATTTGAATGCTATTTTTAACGTGTAATAATAATTCATTTACAATTTATAATTATTTTAAGTTTTCAATTTTGAAATTTCAAAATTGAAAACTCTCATTTAAATTTTTTAAGGTATTAAGTCCTTCCTTTCCTTATTTGTTTGATCAGCTAAAGTTGAAAAAATGAATTATCTTCGCGAGAAAATAGATTGAAATGAACAGGAAATTAAAATTGTGGGAATTAGATAGAGTTTCTGAAGAGGAATTTAAACAACAAGAAAAGTTTCCTGTAATTGTCATTTTAGATAGTATTCGAAGTTTGAATAACATCGGATCATTTTTTAGAACAGCAGATGCTTTTAATGTTGAGAAAATCTATTTATGCGGAATCACGGCAACACCTCCACATAGAGACATTCAAAAAACAGCTTTAGGTGCAACTGAATCAGTTGAGTGGGAGCATCGCACAAATATTATCGAGTTAATCGAAGAATTGAAAAAGGAGAATGTTAAAATTTGTAGCATCGAACAAGCTGAAAAAACAACTTTTTTACAAGATGTTCCAAACCTTCCAAAAGGAAAATATGCATTAATATTTGGAAATGAGGTGGATGGAGTAGATCAAGAAGCAATCGATCATTCAGATTACATTATTGAAATTCCTCAATTTGGAACAAAACATAGTTTGAATGTTTCTGTTTGCGCTGGTGTTGTGATGTGGGAATTTACAAAGAGAGAAATTTGACTTTCTATAAAATTAGTTCTATATTTATAGAATGACCAGAATTAAAATACTATCTTTTTCATCAATATTATTATTGATACTAACTTCTTGTAATAGTAGTCAAATCAAAAAAAAGACTGAAAAAGAAGAAATTGAAACTAAATTTTTATCGATAGAAGAAGTTATAAAGCAGAAAAATTCAAATTGGGCATTTTCAAATTGTGGTGTTTCTTCAAGTATCCTTCATTTTAATTTGAAGACCTTTAATAAGTTAACCATAGAATTTTCTTCTGATTGTAAAGCGATTTTTCCAATGTCAAGTTACAATAATGTGATAGATGTCTATTGGCAACCACAAATAATTAGTTCAAAACATTATGAAATTGTAAAGATGATTGAAAAATATAAAAAGCACCCTTCAAATACAGCTTTTATGCGATTTAGATTGAGAAATGATTCAACAATTTCAGTGAAATATTACAATCGAGATTTTCAAAACAGATTGAATTCAGTCGATAAACAACGTATTTTGTTTCCAGATAATTTCCATTATTTAGATTCAAATCGATGTAAATCATTGAATATGAATTTGGAATTAGATACTTTAAAAAAGTAATTTTCTAAATCACATAAAGTCCATTGTCTCTCAATTGAGCTAATGTAAAACTACTCCAGAAAATTTTAAAATCACCAAGTAATGCTGATTCATATCGGGTTTTAAAAACTTCATACGTCATTACTTTCTTCTTTTGAACTTTCATTTCATTCAATTGATCAAACAACCAAATTCCAAGATCTTCTTTAATATTGATGAGTACATCTTCTTTTTTTGAAGTAATACTCAATTCTAGCATTGCTTGTGTTTTTCCTTTTTTGTTTTTCGAGTAAAATCGCTTTTGGACTTCACTACCTAACCAAATCAATTTGGAACTTGGTTTTATTTCCTTGTCATCTGAAACATCAATCGAACGTTCGATATACGTTTTTGGAATTATTGTTTTGGGCACTTTAAAATCAAACCATTGCTGTAGTGGTAATTCGAAACCAATTCCATGCATATAATTGAACAATGATTTTTTCAAACCTTCACTAAATAATTCATGTTCACAACCAGTTGGATCGTCATGGTATAAATCATTATTTGCAAAAGCACCATCCAAAGGTGTATTTCTAATTACATTGTATTTTTCTGGATTCAATCCAACCGGACTATGAGCTGTCATCGCAAATTGATGCCAAAAACCAGATTGAAGAACGCCTAATTCAAATAACTGTCGAACGACTTCTAAAGAATCAATCGTTTCTTGTGCCGTTTGAGTTGGAAATCCGTACATCAAATACGCATGCACCATAATACCTGATTGGGTGAAATTATCAGCCACTTTAGCAACCTGCGCAACCGTTACTCCTTTTTCTATCAATCGAAGCAAACGATCAGAAGCGACCTCTAAACCTCCTGAAACAGCTATACAGCCTGACTGAGCAAGAAGTCGACATAAATCAAACGAGAAACTTTTTTCGAAACGAATATTCGTCCACCAAACAACCGTCAATTCTCTTCGAATGATTTCCAATGCCACTTCACGCATCAAAGCTGGTGGCTCAGCTTCATCTACAAAATGAAATCCATTGTTTCCGGTTTGTTCAATTAACTGTTCAATACGATCGACTAAAATTGTTGCA